>CALAKR010000448.1 GCA_937923225.1 uncultured Aquabacterium sp.
AGGCCGCGGCGCATGCCTCGCTGTGGATGTTCATCTCGCTGCTGGCCGGGGCTTTCGTGGCCAGCTGGCTGGCCACCTACGGCGGCCGTCGCCGCGACCTGTGATCACGGTGCGCCATAACGCCGCCGCATCACGTTTGAGACAAGTCCTTCCATCCAATTTTCAAGGAGACTGCCATGGGTGCATTGCTGCTTTGGCTTCTGGGCGTGCCGCTGCCCATCATCATCCTGATCGCCTTGCTGACGTGAGTCTGGCATCGCCCGGCCACCGGCGCCGGCCTCAACTCATCACGTGGTAGCCGCCATCCACGTACAGCGTGGAGCCGGTCAGCAGCCGGGCATGGTCCGCCGCCAGCATGGCGGTGGCATAGCCCACATCGTCGATGCCGGCCAGCATGTGGGCCGGCGCCCGCGCGGTAGCATCGGCGATGAGCGCATCGAATTCCGCCAGGCCCGAGGCCGCGCGCGTGCGGATCGGCCCGGGCGAGATGGCGTGCACGCGGATGCCCTGCGGGCCCAGTTCATGGGCCAGGTAGCGCACGGAGGATTCCAGCGCGGCCTTGACAGGGCCCATCACGTTGTAGTGCTCGACGACCTTGTGCGCGCCGTAGAAGCTCATGGTGAACAGGGTGCCGCCCTCGCGCATCAGGGGTTCGGCCAGGTGGGCCATGCGGATGAAGCTGTGGCAGGACACGTCCATGGCTTTGGCGAAGCCATCGGCTGAGCAATCCGTCAGGCGGCCTTGCAGATCGACCTTGGGCGCAAAGGCAATGGAGTGCAGTGCCGCGTGCAGCACACCCCAACGTGCGCCGATGGCGTTGAACACGGCTTCGAGCGAGCCAGCCTGCGTCACGTCCAGCGGCAGCAGCAGGGCCGCGTCGAGCTGGCGTGCCAGGGGCTCGACATGGGGCAGGGCCTTGTCGTTGAGGTAGGTGATGGCCAGCTCGGCGCCCATGGCCTTGAAGGCCCGAGCGCAGCCATAGGCGATGGACTGGTCGTTGGCGATGCCGGTGACCAGCACCTTCTTGCCCTGGAGCAGGGTGGCCGCGGCGCCCGGTGCGCTGCTCATGCTGTTCATGCCGCAGCGCGCCGCGAGGGGGCACGTGGGCGTTTGGCGGCCGACAAGCCGGAGGGCGCTGGCAGCGCGGCATCCTTGTCGGGCGGCGATACGCCGCGCACGGTCTGCCCGGCGGTGCCGGCCTCGCTGGAGGCCACCGTCTGCGCCAGGGACAAGGCCAGCGCGGCCACACGCGCCGGATCGACCCCCAGCGTGGCATGGGCCGCACGTGAGGCGGGCGAGTTGGGATCGGCCCAATCGGCCTCGGCCATCAACACGGCCGAGGCCAGTGCCAGGGCCTGTTCGCGGCAGGCCTGATCGGGCAGCAGGCGGGGCAGGGTGGCCACGGCGGCCTCGGGGGCGAAGGTCACGATCAGGGCCTGCCCGTCCAGCATCTTCTGCCAGTCCTGGCTGTGCGTGCTGGCCAGGGGCACGGCCATGTGGTGGGCCATCTCCCGGTGGGAGCGCGCCAGCAACTGGCCGATGCGCATGCTGCGCCGGTCCAGGCGGCCCCGGTGGGCTAGGCCCAGCAGCACCAGCCGGCAGACGCCTTCGGCGAAGCCACCCTTGTCCGCGTGGGCCAGCGCCACCTGACGGGCATGGGCCTCATCCGTCTCGGCCTGGGCCAAGGCGGCCAGTTCATCGGCCACGTGCGGCGGCATCACGGCGCCCAGGCCTTGCGGCCCATAGGCCAGCGTCACCCAGTTGGTGGAGGCATCGTCGCGCAGGCCGCCCAGCAGGTTCAGCCCCTGCGTGATCCAGTCGGAGGTGACGTGCTCCCATGCCAGCCAGGGGTTGGCGCTGTCCACCGGGGCGCGTTGCGCACGCACCTGTTCGGCCGTCTGCTCCAGCCAGGGCGCGATCGGGTTCAGATCGGACAGGGCCACGTGTTGCTGGCGCAGCGGCACTGTCCAGCGCAGGGCCTCACCCAAGGCGCGGCTGCCTGCCAGCTTGACCCAGGGCTGCAGCCAGGTTTTATAGGCCTGCATGTTGATCTCGGACAGTTGCGCCACGGTGCTGAAAAGCTGTTCGTCCTTGCGCTGGTCGGCATTGAGGGCGCGGATGTCATCCACCGTGCGCGTCTCGAAGTGCACGTTGAAGCTGCCGGGCTCCAGCTCGGCGAACGGGGCCTGCTCGTCCTTGGCCTCGATCTTCATCTCGAACAGGCCCGGGGGCAGGGCGTCGATCATGTCCAGGGTGTTGATGATCTGGTCATGCTCCTTGCGGGCCGTGGCGCCGCCCACGAAGATGCCCAGGTGGCCGATGGTGTTGTGCAGCATGTAGACGATGGTGCGGCCAGCGGCCACCAGCGCCTCTTCGCTGCCCCACACGTCGATGATCCAGTCTAGCGCCTGCTGCGGCGGGGTGATGTTGTCGCCCCAGGACGCGAAGATCACGATGGGCGAGGTGATGTCGCGCAGGTTCAGGGTCTTGCCTTGCACCACCACTTCGCCGCGTGCCAGCTTGTTGCCGATGAACAGGTTTTCGACGATGGCCTGGATCTCTTCACCCGTCATGCGGAAGTAGCCGCCCCACCAGCGCTCGAACTCCAGGAAGCGCTCGTGCTCGGTGTCGATGTTGGCGTAGAGGTTGTAGTACTTGCCCCAGAAGGTGTTGCCCAGGTTCAGGTTCTCGAAGTTCTGGACCAGGTAAGCGCCGTCGAAGCGGTCACCGGCCAGGTCGGAAGCGAAGGCGGCCATCCACGCGCCGCCCAGCACGCCGCCGCTGTAGCGCATGGGGTTCTGCTTGGGGCTGCCTGCCCAGTACGACAGCGGGGCCCCGTTGAGCACGATGGGGCCCATGATGTCGCTGCGCACCGATGCCAGCGCGGCCACGGCCCAGCCGGCCTGGCAGTTGCCGATCACCGCGGGCTTGCAGCCGCACTCCGGGTGACGTTGCTGCACAGCCTCGATGAAGGTGGCTTCGGCTTCGGCCACGCTGAGCAAGGTCTGCCCGTCCAAGGGTTCCGGCGCAAAGGTGATGAAGTACACGGGATGCCCTGCCCGCAACGCGACACCGACTTCCGAATCGGGCTTGAAGCCGCCGATGCCGGGGCCGTGTCCTGCGCGGGGGTCGACGATGACGATGGGGCGCTTGGTGTCATCGATCTGCAGCCCTTGCGGAGGCAGGATGCGCAGCAGCGCGTAGTTGCAGGGTGATGGCAAGGTAGCGCCATCGATCAGCAACTCATGCTCGAAGTGCAGCAACGGCGGCTTGCCTTCTAGCAGGTGCTTCATGAAGATGTTGCCGCGCTCGCGCAACACATCCAGCGTCAGGATCGAACGCTGCCAGGCATCGATCAGGTAGGCGCTGGTCTCTTCGGCGAGATGGCTGGCGGCCCGAGGGCCGGCGATGGCGTCGATCTGCTGTGGCATGAAGGCTCCATGCTTGATTTGCTGCTGTGCAGCATGCATGATTTGAGTGAACCGACTTGCTGTATCCCTAGGCCTTACTTGGGGATTGTCCGAAAACCATGGAGAACACATTGCCCCAGCAGCCCGCAGCGACTTCAGTCCAACACCCGCACTACGATGCCCTCATCGCGAAGGCGCAGACCCTGCCCCCCTTGAGGGTGGCCGTGGTGCATCCCTGCAATGATGTGTCGCTGGGTGCGGCCCTGGAGTCTGCTGAACTGGGGCTGATCACGCCGGTGCTGATCGGCCCACGCAGCAAGATCGAAGCGGCTGCAGCGCAACTGGGGGTGAGCCTATCGAGCACCTTGATCATCGATGCGCCGCACAGCCACGCCGCGGCCGATGCCGCCGTGGGCATGGTGCTCAAGGGCGAAGTCGATGCCCTGATGAAGGGCAGTCTGCACACGGATGAGCTGATGGGCGCGGTGGTGCGCCGCGAGAACGGACTGCGCACTTCCCGCCGCATCAGTCATTGCTTCGTGATGGACGTGCCGGGCCATGAGCAGCCGCTGGTCATCTCGGATGCCGCGATCAACATCGCGCCCACGCTGGAAGAAAAGGTCGACATCGTGCAGAACGCCATCGACCTGGCGCATGCGCTGCATCTGCCGGCCGTGCGCGTGGCCATCCTGTCGTCGATGGAGACGGTCAATGCCAAGGTGCCCTCCACGCTGGATGCGGCTGCGCTGTGCAAGATGGCGGACCGCGGGCAGATCACCGGCGGGCAGCTCGACGGCCCGCTGGCCATGGACAACGCCATCGACCCCGAGGCGGCGCGCATCAAGGGCATCGTGTCGCCCGTGGCGGGGCAGGCCAATGTGCTGATCGTGCCTGATCTGGATGCGGGCAACATGCTGGCCAAGAGCCTGAGCTTTCTGGCAGGGGCCTATGCCGCCGGCATCGTGCTGGGCGCCAAGGTGCCGGTGATTCTAACCAGCCGCGCCGATTCCAAGGCCGCGCGCCTGGCCTCATGCGCGGTGGCGTCGATGTTGGCCCAGGCCGGTCGCGACAAGCTGATCAAGGCGGTCGGATGAGCGGCGCCGCTTCTTTGCAGCAGGGGCTGCTGCTGGTGTTGAACGCGGGCTCTTCGAGCATCAAGTTCTCGGTGTTCGATGTGCAGGCCGGGCAGGCGCCTGCCGAGTGCTTCCACGGCAAGATCGAAGGCCTGGGCGGTGCGGCGTACTTCATCGCCAAGGCGGCCGATGGCGCCGTGGTGGGCGAGCACCGCTGGGCCAAGGGTGCTTCGGTGGATCACCAGCAGGCCCTGGTCCAGTTGAGCGAATGGTTGTCACCCAGGCTGGAAGGGCGCCCCCTGCTGGCCTGCGGGCACCGTGTCGTGCATGGCGGCCGTGACTATGCGGCCCCGGTGCTGATCGATGACAAGGTGCTGGCTGATCTGGAGGCGCTGTGCCCGCTGGCGCCGCTGCACCAGCCGCACAATCTGTCGCCGATCCGGGCGATCCGCGAGCATCTGCCGAATCTGCCCCAGGTGGCCTGTTTCGACACGGCCTTCCACCATGATCAGGCCGAGGTGGTGGCGCAGTTCGCGCTGCCTCAGTCGGTCACGCAGGCGGGTGTGCGGCGCTACGGCTTTCATGGCTTGTCCTACGAATACATCGCCTCGGTGCTGCCCAGGCTGCATCCGCGCCTGGCCGCGGGCCGTGTGGTGGTGGCCCACCTGGGCAACGGGGCCAGCCTGTGCGCCATGCAGGGCGGGCGCAGCGTGGCTTCGACGATGGGCTTTTCTGCGCTGGATGGCCTGGCCATGGGCACGCGTTGCGGAACGCTGGATGCCGGGGTGGTCTTCCACTTGCTGCGCGAGTTGAAGCTCACGCCAGAGCAGGCCGAGCACATGCTCTATCACGACAGCGGCCTGCTGGGCATGTCCGGTGTGTCCAATGACATGCGCGAGTTGCGCGCCCGTGCTGACGAGCCGCAAGTGCGCCTGGCGCTGGACATCTACGTGCACCGCATCGTGCGCGAGATCGGCTCCATGGCCGCGGCCTTGGGCGGGCTGGATGCGCTGATCTTCACCGCAGGCATCGGCGAAAACGGCGTGGCCACGCGCGCCGAGGTGCTGGAAGGCTGCCGGTGGCTGGGCTTCAAGCCCGATGCGGCACGCAATGCCCAGAACGGGCCCTGCCTCACCGAGGGCGATCCGGCCCTGGTGCCTTCGGCCTGGGTGGTGCCCACCGATGAGGAGGGCATGCTGGCGCGCCATGTGCTGGAGGTGCTGGCGGCTAGGGGCGCATCGAACTGACGCGCTCAGGGGCCCTGCAAGGCCCACAGGGCCTCATGAAGCGTCATCAAGCTTCAAGCGGGGCGGCGCTTTCGGCGGTGAGGAGGATGTCCGGTCGATCAGGCCCAGCACCCGGCACTCCTGCACCAGGGCGCGCGCATCGGCCAGATCGATGGGCTCCAGCGTGAAGCCTCGCTGCTTGGGGCCACTGCCGCGAACCGCCCGCCAGGCCCGCAACTGACCAGATCCCAGTTGTGCGGACACCGGCGCTGAGGCGGCGGGCTCGATCTGCAACTGGTGCACGCCGGGCAACACATCCACCGCCACGACCGTGCAGGGAATGGTGTCGACCAGCGTCTGCCCATCGAGTTGCAGCATGGCGTGGCCATGGGCATCGGCCCAGTGGTTGCGCACGATGAGCGCCCGCCCGCGTCCTGCCGGCGGTGGGGTCATGCGGTACACGGCCTGGATCTGCGCCGGGGTGCTCGTGGGGGCGCTGGTGCAGGTGCGGATGGGGCCGTGGCGGTAGCACGACTCGGCTTGGGCGCCGCGCGTGCCGGCTGGTGTGCTGCAAGCCGTCAGCAAGCCAGCGGTCAACAGCAGGCCCGCCATCGCGGCGGGGGGGGAGGCGAAGTTGAAGGTGTTGAGGCCAGGCCTGGAGGGCGTTGCTGGTTGGCGTTGAATGGTCATTGGTGCGTCTCCCACGGGCGCTGGTACGGCCGCCTCGATCCTCCCATCTTGCGTTCTTTCTCGGTAAGGAAGGTTTGTAAATGTTGCTGAACCAAACTGCAGTGTGAAATGTCGCAGGCGCCTGCTACGCTGCCTCGCCATGAGCACGCCTCGACGCCCCAGCCCACCTGATGACGCCACGCATTTGACGAAGGCTTCGCGTCGCAGCGTGCTCCAACGATTGATGGCCTTGCTGCTGGGCGCAGCCCCCTTGTCGTCGATGGCGGGGCGCCGGAAGCGGACCACACAAGAGGCAACGTCCGACGGGCCCATCTGGCGCCCGGACCACACCGTCATCGTGATCCTGGAGAACCTGTCGGCCTTCGAAGCCACGCAGGCGCAGCTCCAGCGCGGTGATGCGCCGGTGTATTCCGACATCGCCCACTGGCGTTTCCTGCGTGAGCTGATGAAGGGCGGCGCACGCTTCACCGATGCGCATTTCGGGCGCACGCCTTACGGCTCGAACCTGCCGACGCGGCCCAGCCAGCCCAACTACCTGATGCTGTTCTCGGGTCACCACCAGGGCGTGCTGCCGGCGTGGTTCGAGGATTCACGTTCGCCCTTCAGCGGTGTGGCCTTGTTCGACCGGGATGGCCAGCGCCTGGCCACGCCACGGCAGACGCGTGTCGGTGTGGCCAATGCCAATGTGCCCGACGACTGGCTGCCGCTGACATCACCCAACATGGGCAGCGCGCTGCTGCAGTCCGGGCGCAGCTTTGCCAGCTTCAGCGAATCGCTGCCATACCCCAGCTGGAACTGCGGCACCGATGACCGGGTGGCGGCCTGTGGCGATGCGCATGCCGCCACGGATTTCTACCGCCGCAAGCACAACCCCACCGTGAACTGGACAGACCAGCGCGCGCCCACCAGCGAGCGCGGACGCCAGGGCGATCTGGCCCGGCACGTGCTGCCGGTGGCGGTGAACCTGGGCTTCGAGCCCACGCAGGACCCGGTGCTCAAACGTGCCTTCCGTGGCTTCGCCAAGGATGCCAAGGGCCGCCCCTTGGGTTTCGATCAACTGCCCCATGTGTCCATCGTCGTGCCCAATGAGCAGCACGATGCGCACAGCAACACCGCGCAGGTGGCCGATGACTGGCTGCGGACAAACATCGGCCCCTACGCGGCCTGGGCCCGGGCCAACAACAGCCTGCTCATCGTCACCTTCGATGAGGATGGCAGCACGGATACCCGCCATGGCGACCCCTACCGCCAGGGGGCTCACCGCATCCCGACCCTGTTCTATGGCGCTGGGGTGAAGCAAGGGGATGTGGTGCGGCGCGTGGATCACCTCAATGTGCTGGCCACGGTGCTGTGGCTCAACGGGGCGCTGCCGCGCTTTCGGGATGATTTCCGGCGCTTTCACGGTGTGGTGGAGGGCTCCGGTTCGGAGGCCGAGCAGGCCTGGCTGAACCTGGTGCCGATCACCGAGGCGTTCCAGGTGCCTGTGCGCTGATGAGTTCGTCTGCTCAGGCTGGTGCCAGCGCGGCGCCCTGCACGTAGACATCCCAGCCTGTCTGCTTGGCCCGCAGCTTGGCCTGTGCGGCAGCGGAGGCCACCCGGTCGGGCTCGCTGAACTGCCCGGGCACCACGCACAGTGCGCCGATCGACAGCGTGGTCAAGGGAAAGAAGCGGGGCATGCCTTCGCGGTCTTCACTGTCAATGCCGCCCCGGGCCAGGGCCACGGGGTCGTAGAAGGTCTTCACCCGCTCGTTGAACTCCTTGACGATGCGCTCGCAGCGCTGGTGCCAGTCTTCGCTCTGGAAGAGCACCACGAAATCATCGCCGCCCACATGGCCGACGAAATCCCGCCGCGCATCGCAGCAGGCGATGAACGTGCTGGCCGCCAGGCGGATGACCTCGTCGCCGCGCCAGTAGCCGTAGTGGTCGTTGAAGGGCTTGAAGTGGTTCAGGTCGCCATAGCAGGCCACGAAATCGCGGCCGCTGGCCAGCAGGCGGCCGATGTGTTCGCTGATGGGGATGTTGCCAGGCAGGAAGGTCAGCGGGTTGGCGTGACGGGCCGCTTCGATGCGCACCTCGGTGACGGAGCGCACCAGGCTTTCGCCCGTGCCGATGCCCAGGTACAGGCCGCCCTCCGTCACGATGAAACCATCGGTCAGGTAGCGCTGGTCTTCGGAGGTGAGCACGCAGGTGAGCTCGTCGATGCCGGTGTGCTTGTCCAGCACCAGAGGCGTGGTGTTGGCGAACAGCAGGCAGGGCTGGCGGCCGTACACCTCCTTGAAGTACGGCTTGGCGTAGCGGTCCATGAACTTGTCGCGGTTGAGCAGGCCCACCGGGCGCCCATCTTGCAGCAGGGCCACGCTGTGCAAGGAATCGTCGGCGCGGAAGCAGCGCTCGGCCTCGTCGTGGGTGGCGTGCACGCTCAGGCTGAGCTGCTGCAGCGTGATGCGCTCGACCGTGAAGGTACTGCGTGTGGAGCGGGAAGGGTGGGGCAGAACGGCCACATCGCCCTGACGGAACACCTCGCCTGCCTGCGCCAGGATCTTCTGTGCGGGCTCGGGCTGCGGCCTGCCCAGGAAGTAGCCCTGGCCGAGCTGGATGCCCAGATCGCGCACGGCCTTGAGGTCATCGGCGGTCTCGATGCCTTCGGCCACCATGGTGGTGCCCATGGTCTCGGCGATGCGCGCCAGCGCCCGCATGGTCTGCACCTTGTCGGCCTGGTGGGCCACATCACGGGCGAAGTACTTGTCGATCTTGACGTAGTCGGGCTGCAGCTCTGACCACAGGCGCAGGCTGGAGCGGCCATCACCGAAGTCGTCCAGCGCGAGCTGCACGCCGTGGGCGCGCAAGGGCCTGACCGCGTCGATCAGCGACGGCAGGTCGCGCACGCGTTCGTGTTCCGTGAGTTCGATCACCACGGCCGAGGGCGACAGCCCGAAGCGGCGCAGGGCGGTGATGCGGCGCTGCAGGGATTCGCAGCGCAGGATGTGCATCAAGGCTTCCGCACTGAGGTTGATGAAGAGCTTGCCGGGCGCACGCAGCGGTGTCCAGGAGGTCACGGCGGTGCGCAGGCAGGCTTCTTCCAATGCCAGCGACAGGCCCTGCTCCTGCGCCCGGGCGAATAGCGTGTCCGGCCATTGCAGGGCGGAATCCTGGGGGCCACGCACCAGCGCTTCATGGCCGAACAGTTCGCCATCGGCAAGGTTCACGATGGGTTGGAAATGCATCCGCAGGGAGCGTTGGGCCAGGACATGGGCGACGCTGTGGTCGGTGTCCGCGGCGGAGGCGGCCTGGAGCGCGGGCAGAGGCATGGACGGGTACTGCTTGAATGGGACGCCGGCATCATCGGCCCATTGCGTGACGGCTTGAGGACGACTTGGGTCCTTTGAAAAATATAGGCTGATGTCATTGAAATGACATGCCGACGTCATTAAGTCAGCGTAGAAATTCGGGCCCCTGACACAATGCGGGCGTCCGCGCGGATGGCCGCGCATGCAAGCCGGCTAGCCCATGTCCACGCCTTCTCCATCCCCCACGACCGATCCCTCGGTCACGATCTATCACAACCCCCGTTGCGGCACGTCGCGCAATACCCTGGCGATGCTTCGCCATGCGGGGATCGAGCCGCACGTCATCGAATACCTGCAGACCCCACCCAGCCGCGACACGCTGGCCCAGTTGGTGGCGGCCATGGGAACGCCCGCACGCGATCTGCTGCGCGCGAAAGAGCCCCTGTGTGTCGAGTTGGGCCTGGATGACCCGGCATTGAGCGACGATGCCTTGCTCGACGCCAT
>CALAKR010000449.1 GCA_937923225.1 uncultured Aquabacterium sp.
GTGGAGCCGCCCACCATCACCACGCCTTGCACCTCGTCGGGCTTGATCTTGGCATCGCGCAGCACGCGGCGCACCGAGGCCAGCGACTTGTCGATCAGCGGCTTGGCCAGCTCGTTCAGGCGCTCGCGCGTGATGCTGACGGACAGCATGCCGCCCGACAAGGCGCACGACAAATGCGCGCTGCCATCGGTGGAGAGCTTTTCTTTCACACGGCGGGCGGCCACCAGCACGGCACGCTTGTCCTGCGGTGTGACGGCCTGCATGCGCGCATCGGCCAGCGCGGCATCGGCCAGCGCATGGTCGATGTCGTCGCCGCCCAGGGCCGAATCGCCGCCCGTGGCCACCACCTCGAACACACCCTGGCTCAGGCGCAGCAGCGAGATGTCGAAGGTGCCGCCGCCCAGGTCGTAGATGGCATAGAGGCCCTCGGCGCCGTTGTCCAGGCCATAGGCGATGGCCGCGGCCGTGGGCTCGTTGAGCAGGCGCAGCACGTTCAGGCCGGCCATCTGGGCCGCGTCTTTCGTGGCCTGGCGCTGGGCGTCGTCGAAATAGGCGGGCACCGTGATCACGGCGCCGAACAGGTCGTCGTTGAAGGTGTCCTCGGCGCGCTGGCGCAGGCTGGCCAGGATCTCGGCCGACACCTCGACAGGCGACTTGCTGCCGGCCACGGTGCGCACGGCCACCATGCCGGGCTGGTCGTCGAAATCGTAAGGCAGCTTGCCGGCATCGGGCAGGTCGGCCAGGCGGCGGCCCATGAAGCGCTTAACCGACACCACGGTGTTGACCGGGTCCTCGGCCTGGGCCGACAGGGCCTCGAAGCCGATCTGGCGGCGGGTGTTGCCGCGGTCATCGAGCAGGTAGCGCACGGCCGAGGGCAGGATCACCCGGCCCTGCTCATCGGGCAGGCATTCGGCGCTGCCGTGGCGCACGGCGGCCACCAGCGAGTGGGTGGTGCCCAGGTCGATGCCCACCGCGATGCGCCGCTGGTGCGGGTCGGGGGTCTGTCCGGGTTCGGAGATCTGCAGCAGGGCCATGGGGTGGTGGCTTCAGAAAGAAATCAGAGTTGGTCTTCGTAGCGCTCGAGCCGGCTGTCGATCTCGTCGCTCAGGCGGTCGATGAACATCAACGCGCGCACTTCCTGCGCGGCCTGCGCAGCATTGCCGTCAACGTCCAGCAGGCGGGTGACACGCTCCAGGCGCTCACGGCGTTCGGCAGAAACTTCATCCAGCAGGGCCTGGGCTTCGATGGCATTGCCGACCTCGTCCAGCGCCTCGCGCCAAGTCATCTGCTGCATCAGGAAATCGCCGGGCATCGCGGTGTTGCTCTCGGCGTTCACCGCCACGCCGGCCAGTTGGCACAGGTAGGCGGCGCGCTTGAGCGGATCCTTCAGGCGCTGGTGGGCCTCGTTCACGCGCACGGCCCACTGCATGGCCACGCGCTGCGCGGCCGCACCCTCGGCCGCGAAGCGATCCGGGTGCACATGGGCCTGCAGGGCCTTCCAGGCCGCATCCAGCTTGGCGCGGTCCAGCGCGAAAGCCTTGGGCAGACCCAGCAGGGTGAAGTCGTCGGCGTCGAGGTTCATGTCGGCTCAAGAAATGCGAAACCCCACCAGGGGCGGGGCTTCGTGCGGTACCGGCATCCAGGACACCGGCCGAGACGCGTTCAGGTCACGCGTTCAGATGCGGAAGGATTCCCCGCAACCGCAACGATCACGCTCGTTGGGGTTGTTGAATCGGAAGCCCTCGTTCAGCCCTTCGCGCACGAAGTCGAGCTCGGTGCCGTCGATGTAGGGCAGGCTCTTCGGATCGACCAGCACCTTCACGCCATGGTCTTCGAAGACCACGTCTTCAGCGGCGATCTCGTCGGCGAACTCGATCTTGTAGGCCAGGCCCGAGCAGCCGGTGGTCTTGACGCCCAGGCGCACGCCCACGCCCTTGCCACGACGGGCCAGGAAGCGGGTGACGTGGCGGGCAGCCGAGTCCGTCAACGTAACGGGCCGCCCCTGATGGCCTTCCGGCAGTTCAGGCAGCGGCACGGTGCCGGGCCCGCTCGTGCAGGACCCGCCAACTTGGGCTTGGTCAGGCGACATTCTTGGCCTTGTAGTCGTTCACGGCGGCCTTGATCGCGTCTTCCGCCAGGATGGAGCAGTGGATCTTGACCGGCGGCAGGGCCAGTTCTTCGGCGATCTGGGTGTTCTTGATGCTCAGGGCTTCGTCCAGCGTCTTGCCGCGCACCCATTCGGTGACCAGCGAACTGGAGGCGATGGCCGAGCCGCAACCGTAGGTCTTGAAGCGGGCGTCTTCGATCACGCCGGTGCTGGGGTTGACCTTGATCTGCAGTTTCATCACGTCGCCGCAGGCAGGCGCGCCCACCATGCCGGTGCCCACGGAGTCGTCACCCTTCTCGAAGGAGCCGACGTTGCGGGGATTTTCGTAGTGGTCGATGACCTTGTCGCTGTATGCCATGATGAAACTCCAAGAACGAGGTAAGCGTAGCGCGTTGACGCGATGTCAGTGCGCGGCCCACTGAATAGTGCTGAGGTCGATGCCGTCTTTGTACATGTCCCACAGGGGCGAGAGCTCGCGCAGCTTGGCGACGCGCTCTTTCAGCGTGGTGATCACGTAGTCGACTTCTTCCTCGGTGGTGAAACGGCCGATCGTCATGCGCAGCGAGCTGTGCGCCAGCTCGTCGCTGCGGCCCAGGGCGCGCAGCACGTAGCTGGGCTCCAGGCTGGCCGAGGTACAGGCCGAGCCCGAGGACACGGCGATACCCTTGATGCCCATGATCAGCGACTCGCCTTCAACGAAGTTGAAGGAGATGTTCAGGTTGTGCGGCACGCGCTGCGTCAGATCGCCGTTGACGAAGATCTGTTCGATGTCTTGCAGGCCCTTGTACAGGCGCTGTTGCAGGGCCTGGATGCGGGGCAGCTCTTCGGACATCTCTTCCTTGGCGATGCGGAAGGCCTCGCCCATGCCGACGATCTGGTGCGTGGGCAGCGTGCCCGAACGCATGCCGCGCTCGTGGCCGCCACCGTGCATCTGCGCTTCCAGGCGCACGCGGGGCTTGCGGCGCACGTACAGCGCACCGATGCCCTTGGGGCCGTAGGTCTTGTGCGAGGCCAGGCTCAGCAGATCGACCGGCAGCGTAGCCATGTCGATGGCCACCTTGCCCGTGGCCTGGGCCGCATCGACGTGGAAGATCACGCCCTTTTCACGGCACAGCTTGCCCAGCGCGGCGATGTCCTGCACCACGCCGATTTCGTTGTTCACGAACATGACCGAGGCCAGGATGGTGTCCGGGCGGATCGCGGCCTTGAAGGCTTCCAGGTCCAGCAGGCCGTCTTCCTTGACATCGAGGTAAGTGACCTCGAAGCCCTGGCGCTCCAGCTCGCGCATGGTGTCCAGCACGGCCTTGTGCTCGGTCTTGACCGTGATCAGGTGCTTGCCACGGGTCTTGTAGAACTGCGCCGCGCCCTTGATGGCCAGGTTGTTCGACTCCGTGGCACCCGATGTCCAGACGATCTCGCGCGGGTCGGCGCCGATCATCTCGGCCACCTGGGCGCGAGCCTTTTCCACGGCCTCTTCGGCTTCCCATCCGTAGGCGTGTGTGCGGGAGGCAGGGTTGCCGAAGTGCTCACGCAGCCAGGGGATCATGGCATCGACGACGCGGGGATCCACCGGGGTGGTGGCGCCGTAATCCATGTAGATGGGGAAATGCGGGGTCATGTCCATGATGGGGGACTGCTCGAAACGTCTGGCTCGGCGCCCTCTCACCAACGAGATGAGAGGAAAAGGCACCGGCGATTCACAAAACCTTCAATTATCGGGGCTAAGCCCTCACCGCGGGGATACAACCCCTTACTTGGTGAGGGCGGAACCCAGGGCGAACACCGAGTTGGGGGCCGTCACCTTGATGGGCTTGACCACCGGTTGGGTAGAAATGGCACGCTTGATCGGCTGGGCCTCGATGGAGATGCCCTTGGCAAGCTGGTCTTCCACCAGTTTGCGCAGGCTGATCGAATCGAGGTACTCGATCATCTTGTTGTTCAGGCTGGCCCAGAGATCGTGCGTCATGCAACGGCCACCGTCATCGCCCATGCAGTTCTCTTTACCGCCGCAACCGGTGGCATCGATGGGCTCATCAACCGCGACGATGATGTCGGCCACGGTAATGTCTTCAGCCTTGCGACCCAGCGAATAGCCGCCGCCCGGGCCACGGGTGCTCTCGACGAGCTCATGGCGGCGCAGCTTGCCGAACAACTGCTCCAAGTAAGACAGCGAGATCTGCTGGCGTTGGCTGATGGCAGCCAGGGCAACGGGACCGGTGTGCTCGCGCAGGGCGAGGTCGATCATGGCGGTGACCGCGAAGCGGCCTTTGGAGGTCAAGCGCATATTTGCTCTCCTTGTCGGGTGTGAGAGAGGCCCTGTACAGCTTAAGGGTTTACCTGAATGTGACCGATTCGGGATCGCCGAATCGGGGGGGCGCCTCTATTCCCGACTGATTGACTCAATTATAGGGAAACCCTCCTTTTTGGTCAACTTCAGGCGCGGGAGTTCCCTTAGGTGCACCCCAGGTATTTCATAGCAGCCAGCTATCGTTCAGAGAAATGTGATTGCGTTCAGGCACGCGCTGACGACAGGCGCTCACGAAGGTGGGTGACCAGCCCTTCGCAGGCGGCTTCGACCAGATTAAGCACATGGCCGAAG
>CALAKR010000450.1 GCA_937923225.1 uncultured Aquabacterium sp.
GGCCTTCGCCCTCGATCAGTTGCTGCTGGTGCTTGGCCAGCAACTGGTCCACCTGCTGCGGCTGGGTCTGGCCTTGGCGCAGACTGTCTTCATAGGCCTGGCCGGCCAGGCGCAAGGTCAGGTCCAGCTTGTCGATGGTGGCGCCGATGCTTTGCTGCAGTGTGCGGGCCAGGTTGGTGGTGGCCACATCCGTGCGGGCCAGCTGGCTCTGCAGGCTCCATTGCAGCGACAGCACTGACAGGCCGATGAACAGCGAAAGCAGCAGCAGGTTGCCCAGCACCAAAAGGCCCAGCAGGTGCCCGGACGATGCGGCGCGTGTCGGCGCGCTGGTGTCATCCAGCGTGCTGTCTGAAAATGCGGAGCTTGTGATCACAAAGATGGATGATGCGGCAGGCCATGCACCGTGCATGTCATTTGATGTGAATCAAAACGGCACAACTGGCGCTCATGACGGGATTATTCACGCGATGAGGCACCCCCATGGTGCGTATAGTCAGGCCACCGATCAAGGCCTCCGCGTGAGGCCTTTTCCTTTCATCGCGGTGTGGCTGATACGCTGATGACAACAGCGCGACAACCCCCTTGTGTGAAGTACCGACGCACGATGAGAAAGAACCTGCCCATTACCCAACGCGAGTTCGCCCTGCCCGATGGCGAGCCGCTGGTCTCCGCCACCGACCTCAAGGGGCGGATCATGTATTGCAACCCGGCCTTCGTGCGCGTGAGTGGCTATCTGAAGGACGAACTGATCGGCCAGCCGCACAACCTGATCCGGCACCCGGACATGCCTGCCGAAGCCTTCCGTGACCTGTGGGCCACGGTGCAGTCGGGGCGCCCCTGGTCGGCCTTGGTGAAGAACCGTCGCAAGGATGGCGACCACTACTGGGTGCAGGCCAATGTCACGCCCGTGCTGGAAGCCGGGCAGGTGGTGGGCTACCTCTCTGTTCGCACCAAGCCCAGCCGGGCTCAGGTCGAGGCGGCCACGGCGCTGTACCAGCGCATGCAGGAAGAAGCGCGCGAAGGCGCCTTGGCTTTGCACCTGCGTGAGGGCCATCTGTGGCGCCGTGGGCTGCGTGGCAGCTTGCAGAAGCTGTTGCGCCCCTCGCTGGGCCGACGGGTATGGCTGGGCGCATTGGCCACGCCTTTGTGCATGGCCTTGATCGCCTGGTGGGCTGCGGGGCTGCAGCCGGCGCAGGGCCTGGGCCTGCTGGGCGCGGCGGTGGCCTTGGGCAGCTGGCAGGCCTGGCGCTGGCAGGATAGTCTGGTCAAGCCGATCAGGGGCCTGATCGCGCAGGCGTACCGCATGGCGGCCGGCGATCTGTCGCTGACGGGCGAGCGTGGCCGCCACGACGAGCTGGGCCAGTTGGACCGGGCCATGGTACAGCTCAACGTCAACCTGCAGGCCATCGTGGGCGATGTGCGCCGCGAGATCGCGGGCATCCATTCGGCCTCGCGCGACATCGCGCAGGGCAACCATGAGCTGTCGGCCCGCACGGATTCGCAGGCCAGCAACCTGCAGCAGACGGCCACCACGCTCGAGCAGATCACGGGCAATGTCCGCACCAGTGCCGATGCCGCGCGCCAGGCCGCAGGCCGGGCCGAGCACACGCACGAGATGGCGCAACGCAGCCAGCAGTCGGTGCAGGAGATCGTGGCGCAGATGGACGCGATCGCGCAGGCCTCGGGCCGCATCGGCGAAATCGTCGATGTGATCAACCGCATCGCCTTCCAGACCAACCTGCTGGCGCTCAATGCTTCCGTGGAAGCGGCGCGTGCCGGTGAGGCCGGCAAGGGCTTTGCGGTGGTGGCGGCCGAGGTGCGGGCCCTGGCCAACCGCTCGCGTCAGGCGGCGGGTGAGATCAAGGTGCTGGTGGACAACGCGCTCACCACCATCTCACAAGGGCACGAGCGGGTGCGCGCCAATGGCGAGCTGATGCAGCAGACGCTGGGCTCGGTGCAGGCGGTGAGTGATCTGGTGTCCAGCATCAGCCGGGCCAGTGCCGAGCAGTCGGTGGGGCTGACGGAAGTGAGCCGTGCGGTGGCCTCGCTCGATGGCATCACGCACCACAACGCCGCGATGGTGGAGCAGCTGTCGGTGGCGGCCTCGGCATTGAGCGGGCAGGCCGACCAGGTGGCCGAGGCGGTGCGGATCTTCCGCGTGCGTCAGTCGGCGTCGGCGGAGATCTGCGAAGTGCCTGCGTGAGTTGGCGAGAGGCTGGGTAAGGCCTCATCAGGCATCGCCAGGCGGGGCGCCGCCCACCAGGTGGGCAGCAGGCGGCGCACATGCGGCTGCATGAAGCGTTCGTCCATCAGCACGACCACGCCTTCGTCGTGCGGTGTGCGGATCACGCGGCCGGCGGCCTGCACCACCTTCTGCAGGCCTGGGTACAGGTAGGTGTAGTCGTGCCCCAGGCGCGCGCCGAACAGGCTTTGCAGCCGGTGGCAGATCTCTTCGTTGACGGGGTTGAACTGCGGCAGGCCCAGGGTGGCGATGAAGGCGCCTACCAGCCGCTGGCCGGGCAGGTCAATCCCCTCGGCGAAAGCACCGCCCAGCACGGCGAAGCCGATGCCCTGGCCGTCGGCAGTAAAGCGCGCGAGGAACTGGCTTTGCTCGCCTTCGCTCATGCCGCGTGACTGGCGCCAGGTGGGGATGTCGGGGTGCAGGGCCTCGAAGGTGTCGGCCGCCTGCCGCAGGTAATCGAAGCTGCTGAAGAAGGCCAGGTGGTTGCCGGGCCGGGCGCGGTAGTGCGTGGCCATCAGCGTGGCCATGGGGCGCAGCGAGGCGTCGCGGTCCTTGTAGCGGGTGGACAGGCGCCCGGCCACGTGCACCTGCAGTTGCTTGGCGCTGAAGGGTGAGGGCAGGTCGATGCAGGCCGTGTCCTCGGGCAGGCCCAGGGTGTCACGCTGGTAGCCCCAGGGCTGCAGCGTGGCGGAGAACAAGGTGGCGCTGTGCAGGCTGGCCCAGCGCGGCGCCAGGAAGGGCCCGGGCACCACGTTGCGCAGGCACAGCACGGTGCTGGCGGACCTGGTGCGTGCGCCCGGTGGTGGCGGCACCTTGCGCACGTCGAACATCGAGTGCTGATCGAAGAGTTCGGCCAAGCGCGTGAAGTGCAGGGCGTCGAAGTAGAAGGCCTGCAGGGCGGTGTCGGTGGCGGCCTCGGGGTGATCGCCGAAGTGTTCGGTGATGGCGCCCACCAGGTGCTGCAGGGCCTGCAGCAGGTTGGTGGGCAGTTCTTCATGGGCCTGGTAGTCGGCCGGCTGATGCTTGGCCAGCGCCTGCCAGGCGCGGTAGGCGCGCTCCAGCGGGCGCTTGAGCGGTGCGGGGGCCGTGCGGCGCAATGCCTGCAGGATGTGCTGGGAGAGCTCTGCCGAGTACATGGCCCGCGCGCGCTCCAGCAGGTTGTGCGCTTCATCGAGCAGGGCCGCCACGCGCCATGACTGCGACTGCGTGAGGGCGTGCAGCATGGCGTTCAGGTCGAAGTAGTGGTTGTAGTCACCCACGACGATGTCGGCCCAGCGCGCCAGCTCCTGGCCCAGGTAATAGGGGCAAATGCCGTGGGCTGCGGCGATGGCGCGCACCTGGGCCTTGTCCAGCGCGCGGCCCGCATCGACGGCCGTTTGGCGGGCCTGCGGCAGGCGGTCGTAGAAGCCTTGGGCCAGTGGGCAGGAATCGCCATGGCAGGCCTTGTCCGGGTGCTCGCAGGCCTTGTCGCGGGCCACCAGTTCCAGCACGCGCCAGGGCGCCGCCTCGGGGCCTGGGTGAAGCTGCTGCAAGGCATCGAGCGCCAGCTGCCTGCCCGAGGTCTTGGCCGACAGGTAGAAGACTTTGTCGATGCCCTGCGAGGGGCAGGCCTTGAGCAGGGGAAACAGCGTGCCG
>CALAKR010000451.1 GCA_937923225.1 uncultured Aquabacterium sp.
GCGTCAACAGCTTGACGAGTGGGCACCCCAAGGCATCGCCGAACAGCTCACGCTGAGCTGGTACGGCCCGGCCGATGCACCCTTGCGCTACCAGGCCCAGGGGCGGATGCGCGGCTTGAGCTGGCAGGCTTCGGGCCAGCAACCCGGTGTCGGCGGTGCGGATGTCGAGTTCAAGGCCACCGAGGGCGGTGGCGAAGCCAAGCTGGCCATCAAGGAGGGCTGGGCCCAGTTCCCGGGCGCGTTCGAAGAGCCCCGCATCCCGCTGGACACTTTGCAAGCTGAGGTGAACTGGCGCACCACCCCCCGCAAGGCAGGCCAGGCCCCTGCCGTGGCCCTGGAAGTGCCCCAGGCCAGCTTTGCCAATGCCGACGCGCGCGGCACCCTGCGCGCCACCTGGCGCACCGGTACCGGTGAGGGCGTGGGCGATGGCGGGCGCTACCCGGGCGTTCTCGACCTCAAGGGCACGCTCCAGCAGGCCCAGGGCAACCGCGTGTGGCGCTACCTGCCGGCCAGCATCAACACCGATGCGCGGCACTACGTGCGCGACGCCGTCAAAGGAGGCATCGGCGAGAACGTGCAGTTCGAAGTACGCGGCGATCTGTGGCACTTTCCCTTCAAGGACGACCAGGGCGGCAAGTTCCGCATCGCCGTGCCCGTCAAGGACGCCACCCTGGATTACGTGCCCGGCAACAAGCCTGCGCCAGGCGCCACCGCAGCAGCCCCCTACTGGCCCGCCTTCCAACAGCTCAACGGCACGCTGCTGTTCGAAGGCCATGGAATGCGCATCGAGAACGCCACCGCCACGCTCACGGACGTCGGCAGCGGCAGCTTCGCGCTGCACAAGGTCAGCGGCCACATTGCCGACCTGGGCAGCGACCATCCCAAGCTCAGTATCCAGGGCGAGGGCAAGGGCCCCATGGCCGATCTGCTGCGCTTCATGGCCGTGTCGCCGCTGGGCCAGTGGACCGGGCAGATGCTCGAAGATGCGCAAAGCAGCGGGCGCGGCAACCTGCGCCTGATGCTGGACATCCCGCTCAACGATGTCGACAAGACCATCGTGCAGGGCGATGTGCAGATGACCGAACAGGACCAGACCTCGCTGCGGCTGGCCACGCAGGCGCCCTGGATGCACGGCGTGCGCGGCCGCGTGCAGTTCACGCAGGACACACTCAAGGTGGACGGGCGCGCCAAGGTCTGGGGGCAGGATATCCAGATCAACGGCTCGCGGGACGCCCAAGGCGTCCCGCGCTTCGTGGCCAGCGGCCTGATCAGCGCCGAAGGCATGCGCGGCGCCACCGAATGGCCCGCACTGGCCCGCATGGCGCAGCGCATGTCCGGACAGACCCCGGTCACCGTATCCATCGCCCTGAACCGCACCCGCGCCGCCGGCACAAACGCTGGCACCGGCTCCACCAACAATTCATCGGGCTTCTCCGCGCGGCCGGAACTGCAGGTCAGCAGCACATTGCAGGGCCTGGCCCTGAACCTGCCCGCCCCGCTCAGCAAGCCTGCCGACGCTGCCTGGCCGCTCAAGCTGGTGCACCGCTCCGACGACCCCGACGGCAAGACAGATACCCTGCTGCTGGACCTGGCCGGCCCCGTGATGGCCAAGGCCGAGCTGCGCCGCGCCCTGGATGGGCAGGCCATCCCGAGCGTGCAGCGCGGGCTGATCAGCGTGACGCAAGGCGCCTCACCGCCCAACCTGCCGATGCCCGCCTCCGGCATCACGGCCCGCGTGACCCTGCCGCAGCTCGACCTGGACGCCTGGCAGGCCCTGGGCGAGCAGCTGCGCAGAGATCCGGCCACCGGCGTATCGAGCCAGCCGGTGCGCGGCAGCGACCCGATGGACAGCTACCTGCCCGACACCCTCACCCTCAAGACTGGTGCCCTGCAGTGGCGCAAGCGCACCCTCAAAGACATATCCCTGGTGCTGAGCCATCCGGCACCCGCCGTGTGGCGCGCACAGATCGACGCCCCCCAGGTGGCCGGCCAGGTCGAGATCAGGCCTGATGCGCCCGGCACGGCCGCAGGCCCGGTGGCAGGCAACCGCATCGTCGCGCGCTTGAGCCGCCTGCAGATTCCCGAATCGGAAGCCGACGCCATCGAAGCCCAGGCCGGCAACGACCTGCTGGACAGCGACACCACCAGCGTGCCTGCGCTGGACATCGTCATCGACCAGTTCGACTGGCGCGGCATGGCGCTGGGCAAGCTGGAGGTCGATGCCGTCAACCGCATGATCAGCACGCCGGGATCGCCCGCACTGCCCGAGTGGCGCATGACCAAGTTCCGCCTGGGCAATGCCGATGCGCAGTTCAACGCCACAGGCAACTGGACGGCCCTTGGCGCACAGCAGCAGCCCGAGGCCAGAAGCACGCGCAAGCTGCACCAGCGGGCCGCCTTCAACTTCACGCTGGATCTGAACAACGCCGGTGCGCTGCTCAACCGGCTGGACATGCCGCAGACCCTGCGCGGTGGCAAAGGCCGGCTGACAGGGCAGGTCTCCTGGCTGGGCTCTCCCCTCGAACCGCATGCGGCCACGATGAACGGCGACATCAACCTGGCCATCAATGAAGGCCAGTTCCTGAAAGCCGAGCCGGGCGTGGCCAAGCTGTTGGGCGTGCTGAGCCTGCAGTCACTGCCCAGGCGCCTGGCACTGGATTTCCGCGACGTGTTCCAGTCGGGCTTTGCGTTTGACCGCATCGACGGCGACGCCAAGATCACCAATGGTGTCGCCCAGACACGCAACCTGCGTATGCGCGGCGTGCAGGCCCTGGTGCTGATGGAAGGCCAGGCCGACCTGGCCCAGGAGACGCAGAACCTGCGCGTGTTCGTGGTGCCGGAACTCAATGCCGGCGCGGCCTCGCTGGCCTATGCCGCCATCAACCCCGCCATCGGCCTGGGCACCTTCATCGCGCAGGTGCTGCTGCGCAAGACGGTGGTGGAAGCCACCACGCGCGAGTTCACCGTGACCGGCACCTGGGCCGACCCGCAGGTCGAACGCGTGCCCCGCACC
The DNA here is from genome assembly GCA_937923225.1 of uncultured Aquabacterium sp. Classification (GTDB taxonomy): domain Bacteria; phylum Pseudomonadota; class Gammaproteobacteria; order Burkholderiales; family Burkholderiaceae_C; genus Aquabacterium. Next base: position 3,014 of record CALAKR010000451.1, read on the forward strand.
ACCGTGCCTGCCCTGGCCACGGAAGATCCGCCCGCCGCGCCCCGCCAGGGGGCCGGCACGGGCGAGGACGTCAAAGCGAGCCGAACACCTTCTTGAGGATGGCGCTGCCGGTGCCCACCGGGTCCTGGCGGATCTTCTTTTCCTGCTCGCCGATCATCAGGAACAGCCCGTCGAGCGCCTTGCCCGTGACGTACTGCTGCACATTGGCCTGATCGCCCTTGAGCAGCCCCATGCCCGCCGCCTTGCCGGCCAGCTCGTTGTAGCGCTTGGTGAGCGACAGGCGCTCCGTGGCCTTGCTCACGATGGGCAGGAACTGCACGGACAGCGGCTCTCGCGTCTTGCCCGCGAAGAACTCGGTCACGGAGGTATCGCCCCCGGACAGGATCTGCTGCGCATCGGACACCGACATGGACTTGATCGCCGACTTGAGCAGCGGCAGCGCCAGCGGCACGGCCTGCTCGGCCGCACGGTTCATGGTGGTCTGCAGTTCTTCGAGCTGCTTGCCGCGCCCCAACGTCTTGGGCAAGGGGGCGGCGTTTTCCAGCACGGACGGCAGCGGGATGCGAACTTTGTCGTTGCCCAGGAATCCATCGACCCGCCCCAGCTCGCTCACGGCGGCCTGGGCGCCTTTTTCGAGCGCCACCCGCAGGGCCTGCGTGCCCTCGCTGGAGGTGAACCCGACTGCCGCCCTGGCCCATGGTGCGAGGCCTGCGCCCCCCAGGGCCACGACCGACGACAATACGATACGACGCTGCATGTTCGATCTCCGCTTTATGGACCACGGCCCAGCCATGACCCCTGACCTTGCCACCCCTCTCACCCGCCGGCAACTGCTGCTGACCACGGCCACGGCAGGCCTGGGCTGGGCCTTGGCGGGGTGCTCCGAAGGGGGCCAGGCCAGTGTACCGGACGTGTCTTTCACGCAGCTTGACGGCAGCCAGCACCGGTTCACTGACTTCAAGGGCAAGGTGGCGCTGATCAACTTCTGGGCCACCAGCTGCACCACCTGCGTCAAGGAAATGCCCGAGATCGTGGCCACGCACCAGCGCTACAAGGGGCAGGGCCTGGAGACGGTGGCCGTGGCCATGCAGTACGACCCGCCCGCCTACGTGATGCAGTTTGCCCAGAGCCGCGAACTGCCCTTCCGCGTGGCCATGGACCACACCGGCGAGATCGCCAACGCCTTCGGGCCCGTGCAACTCACACCCACCACTTTCGTGGTGGACAAGAAGGGCCAGGTGGTCAAGCGCTACATCGGCGAACCGGATTTCAAGGCCCTGCACGCCCTGATCGAAAAGCTGCTGGCGGCCTGAACGCCACCGCAGCCCTGGATC
>CALAKR010000452.1 GCA_937923225.1 uncultured Aquabacterium sp.
TTCGACGTCGATGGCGTGCTGACCGACGGCAGCCTCTACATCAGCGAGGCTGGCGAAACGCTCAAGGCCTTCCATGCGCTCGACGGCCACGGCCTGAAGCTGCTGGCCCAGGGCGGCATCACGCCCATCGTGATCACCGGCCGTGATTCGCCCGCCGTGCGCCGCCGCCTGAAGGACCTGGGCCTGACCCACGCCGTATTTGGCGCGCACGACAAGCTGGCCGCCGCCACGCCCCTGCTGGCCTCGCTGGGCCTGGACTGGTCCCAGGTGGCCGCCATGGGCGACGACTGGCCCGACCTGCCCCTGCTGCTGCGTGCCGGCTGGGCCTGCGCCCCGGTCAATGCCCATGCCGAGGCCCGCGCCGCCGCCCACCACGTCACCACGGCCCAGGGAGGCCATGGCGCTGCGCGTGAATGCTGCGACCTGCTGCTGCAGGCCAGTGGCCGCTATGAGGCGCTGCTGCACGGCCACCTGACCACGCTGGACAGCAACGTGCCGGAGGCCCGCCCATGAGCAAGGCTCCCCGGCTTCTGGTGCGGGTGGTCGATCAGGCCCGCGCGGCCTTCCCGATCGTGATGATCGCAGGGCTGGCGGCCTACACCTGGTGGCTGGTGCAGTCCGTGCCCTCCGAGGATGGTGCTGACCGCGCGGCCCTGCCGCCCTCCATCCCGGATTACGTGCTGTCGGATGCCATGGTCGAGCGCTTCGACGTGAATGGCCAGCGCATCTCCGTGCTGCGCGGCACCACCATGCACCACTACCCCGAAGGCGATCGCCTGGTGGTCAGCGAGTTCCACATGGTCGGGCAGGACGCCCAGGGCCAGCACCTGACCGCACGTGCGCTGGAGGGCGTCTATCAGGGCGATGATGCCGTCGTGAACCTGAAGGGCCAGGCCCACGTGGTGGCCACGCCGGTGGCGCCCAACCAGGCGCGCGGCCCCGTGGTGTTCGATGGTGAAGAGCTGGCTGTGCACACCGACACGCGCCGCGTGACCTCGCGCCAGCCCGTGCGCCTGACCAGCCCCGAAGGCGTGGTCAACGGCAGCAGCCTGGACTACGACAGCCGCACCGGCCTGACCCAGGTGGGCGGGCGGGTGTCCGGTCGCCTGCAGCAGAACAAGGCGCCCGCGCCGTGAGCGGCCAGGGTCGTCCTGCGACGGCCTCGGTGGCGCCGCTGGTGTTCATCACGGGGGCGTCCAGCGGCATCGGGCAGGCGCTGGCGCGGCGCTACCTGGCCCAGGGCGCGCGGCTGGCGCTGGTGGCGCGGCGCACCGATGCCCTGCAGGCCTGGGTGGCGCAGCAGGGCGCGGGCGCAGCGCGCGTGGCCCTCTACCAGGCCGATGTGCGCGATACCGCGGCCTTGAGCGTCGCCGCTGCCCGCTGCCTGGCCGAGCAGGGCGTGCCCGACACCGTCATCGCCAATGCCGGCATCAGCGTGGGGGTGGACCTGGCCCTGGCCGAAGACCTGCCCGTGCTGCGCGACCTGTACGAGACGAATGTGCTGGGCATGGCCGCCACCTTCCAGCCCTTCATCGGGCCGATGGTGCAGCGGGGCCACGGCACCCTGGTGGGCGTGGCCAGCGTGGCGGCTGCGCGGGGGCTGCCCGGCCATGCGGGCTACTGCGGCACCAAGGCCGCGGTGGTGCAGATGTGCGAGACCCTGCGGGGCGAACTGCGCGGCCAGGGCGTGAAGGTGGTGACCCTCACGCCGGGCTACGTGGACACGCCGCTCACGGCGCACAACGATTACCCCATGCCCTTTTTGATGGATGCCGACGCGTTCGCGGCGCGCGCGGTGCCCGCCATCGAGCGGGGTGCGCGCTTCACCGTGATCCCGTGGCCCATGGGCGTGGTCTACGCCGTGCTGCGGGCCTTGCCGCGCGGGCTGTTCGATGCCGTGGTGGGGGCGCAGAAGCACCGCAAGAAGCGGCGCCGTGAGGCCACCGGGCCTGGCGACAGCCCGCCCTCAGCCGGCTGACGACCGAGCGCCAGCCAGCGCCGCATCATCATCAGTGGCGATGGTCACCGCGGTGGTCATGGCGATCGTGCCGGTCGTGGCGGCGGTCATGCCGATGGTCATGACGGTGATCGTGGCGATCCCAGTGGCGACCGCCGCGGTCATGGATCACCACGGGGCGCGGCGCATCCTGCACGAAGTACACCGGCTGGCCACAGGCGCCATAGCGGCCGCAGTAGCGCGACCAGCGCTTGTAGTGGCCCGGAGGCACGTGCATGTAGATGGGCTGCTGCACCACGGCCACGGGCGAGGACTGGATGATGACCGGCTGCTGGTAGATCACGGGGGGGCGGTGATCGCCCACGACCACGCGGCCATAGAAGCCGGGCTGGTTCACACCCACACTGACGTTCACGCCGGCCTGTGCGGCACCGTGTGCCAGGGCCAGGCCCGTGGCGGCGGCCAGCAGGATGCGGCGGGTGAGGGTGATGGCGGTGTGTTGCATGTTGTCGACTCCTGTGCCTGCGGTGTCAGGCTTGTGTGCCTTTTCAACGGTTGGCGGGCGGGAGGCGACGACAGGAATTGTGTAAGCAAATGACAAAGCTTCGGTTCAGCTTTGGGCCTGGACACAGATTTGCGTCAGGCAAAAAAAACGGTGCCCGAAGGCACCGCTTTATGCAGTTTCGCGAGGAAACCGGCAGGGATCAGTAGCCACCGTCGCGGCGACCGCCGCCGTAGCCACCACCGCCGCCTTCGCGACGGCCACCACCGAAACCACCGCCGCCGCCTTCGCGACGACCGCCGCCGAAGCCACCGCCGTCACCACGGCCACCGCCGCCGTACGGGCTGCGGAAACCGCTGGGACGCTCTTCACGGGGGCGAGCGACGTTGACAACGATCGAGCGACCAGCCAGAGGCTGACCGTTCAGGGCGTTGATGGCAGCTTGCGCTTCGGCATCAGAGCCCATTTCGACGAAACCGAAACCCTTGGAACGGCCGGTATCACGGTCCATCATGACCTTGGCGGACTG
>CALAKR010000453.1 GCA_937923225.1 uncultured Aquabacterium sp.
CAACGCCGACATCGACGAGATCGTCGACAGCCACCTGGGCAAGGGCGAGGTGGTCGAGCGCCTCGTGCTGCCACCGACGGTGGGCCGCTGACATGCTCGGACGCCCCGATGCCCATCTGATCGACGGCCCCACCGGCGCGCTGGAGGTGGTGGTCGAATCGCCTGACTTGCCTGAAGGCACCGCCCCCCTCGGCCTGGCCGTGGTGGCGCACCCCAACCCGCAGCAGGGCGGCACCATGGACAACAAGGTCGTCCACACGCTGGTGCGCGCCTTCGTGGCCCAGGGCTGGCAGACCGTGCGCTTCAACTACCGCGGCGTGGGCGCCTCCGAAGGCGCCTGGGACGAAGGCCGCGGCGAGGTCGAAGACATGCTCGCCGTGATCGCCCAGCACCGCATGGACCCGGCCTTGCGCCAGGCCCCGCTGGCGCTGGCGGGCTTCTCCTTCGGCGGCTACATCGCGGCCGAGGCGGCGAGCCGGCTGTCGGCGCAAGGGCAGGCCATCAGCCCGCTGGTGCTGATCAGCCCGGCTGTCACCAAGTTCACCATGCCCGTCGTGCCCGACCACACCCTGGTGGTCGAAGGCGAGCTCGACGATGTCGTGCCCCTGCCCAACATCCTGGACTGGACGCGCCCCATCGGCCTGCCCGTCACGGTGCTGCCGGGCGCCGGGCACTTCTTCCATGGCCAGCTCGGCACGCTCAAGCAGATCGTGCTGCGCCACCTCAAGGCCCTGGCCCCTTGACCGCCGCTTGACGATTCACGCCCCGCGGGCCGGCCAGCTTCACATTCGTTGAACTTGCGCGGCCCGGCGGGCTCTGTTGTTCTTTCCCGATCCTGTCTGATCCCCTCGCTTCGACCATGAACATTCCCCGCATCGACCGTCGCCAGTGCCTGGTGGCCCTGGCCGCCGCCTCGCTGATGATGGGCAGCCTGCCCGCGCAGGCACAGTCCGCCGCCCCGAATACCGCCGCCAATGCTGCCGCTGGCGGCACCATCCTGCTGCCCTCGGCCACCGCCACGGCCGTCAACCCGGCCATGCCGCAGCCGCCCGAGATCGCGGCGCGCGCCTTCATCCTGCAGGATCTGAGCTCCGGCCAGACCCTGGCCGCCCGCCAGGCCGACACCCCGGTCGAGCCCGCCTCGCTCACCAAGCTGATGACGGCCTACCTGGTGTTCCAGGCCCTGCAGAGCGGCAAGCTGCAGCTCACGCAGGATCTGCCCGTCTCCGAGCGCGCCTGGCGCACCGGCATGACCGGCGCTTCGCGCACCTTCATCAAGGTCAACACCCGCGTCAACGTCGATGACCTGATCAAGGGCATGATCGCCCAGAGCGGCAACGACGCCACCGTGGCCCTGGCCGAAGGCGTGGGCGGCACGGTCGAAGGCTTCGTCGACATGATGAACCGCCAGGCCCAGGCCTTCGGCCTCAAGAGCACCAGTTTCAAGAACCCCGAGGGCCTGACCGCGCCCGGGCACACCAGCACCGCGCGCGAGCTGTCGATCATCGCCGCGCGCCTGATCACGGATTTCCCGAACTCGCTGCCGTACTACTCCATGAAGGAGTTCACCTACAACGGCATCAAGCAGAACAACCGCAACCTGCTGCTGTGGCGTGACCCGACGGTCGATGGCCTCAAGACCGGCTACACCGACGCCGCCGGCTACTGCCTGATCGCCACGGCCAAGCGCCCCGTGCCGGGCGTGGGCGGTGGTTCGCGTCGCCTGCTGAGCGTGGTGGTGGGCACGGCCTCGCCCGAGGCGCGCGCCAATGAGAGCCAGAAGCTGCTGAACTGGGGCTACGGCGCCTTCGACGTGGTCAAGCTGTTCGACGCCGGCCAGGCCGTGACCACGGCACCGGTGTGGAAGGGCGAATCGAACACCGTCAAGCTGGGCCGTTCGCAGCCGCTGGTGGTGGTGGTGCCGCGCGGCCAGGCTGGCAGCGTCAAGACGGTGGTCAACCGCACCGACCCGCTGCTGGCCCCCTTGACGAAGGGCCAGCAGGTGGGCACCCTCAAGATCACCGTGGCCGGCCAGCCCTGGCAGGACGTGCCGCTGCAGGCCCTGGACGCCGTGCCCAGCGCAGGCTGGTTCGGCCGCGCCTGGGACGCGCTGCGCCTGGCCATCCAGTGAATGCCCTGAAAGGCCCCCACCCCATGAACCAGCCCGTCAACCCGCCCATCCCGCCCGAAGAGTCGCTGATCGAGTACCCCAGCGCCTTTCCGATCAAGGTGATGGGCGCGCATTCCGATGTCTTCATCGACGCGATCATCGAGATCGCGCGCGCGCATGATCCCCAGTTCGATCCGGCCCAGCACCTGGAGCGCCGGCCCAGCAGCGGCGGCAACTACATCGGCCTGACGGTCACCGTCACGGCCACCAGCCGCGAGCAGCTGGACAACCTCTACCGTGCGCTGACCGGCCACCCGCAGGTCAAGTACGTGCTGTAAGGGCGCCGCCACCCGGCCGGGGCGTTGCCCACAGGGTAGAAAAAGCGCCACCGGCCTCCCGCATACAATCGCCAGTTGCCCCCGGCGCGGGGGCAGGCATCAAATGGCCCGTGTTCAGGGCTAGAAGGATTTCGTCGTGTTCATTTCCAACGCTTACGCCCAAGCCGCCGGTGCGGCCTCCTCCACCAGCGGCCTGATGGGCATGCTGCCCCTGGTGCTCATGTTCGTGGTGCTGTACTTCGTCATGATCCGCCCGCAGATGAAGCGCCAGAAGGAAACCAAGGCCATGCTCGACGCGCTGGGCAAGGGCGACGAAGTGGTCACGCAAGGTGGCCTGGTCGGCAAGATCACCAAGCTGGGCGACACCTTCGTCTCGCTGGAGATCGCCGAAGGCACCGAAGTGCAGCTGCAACGCGCGGCCGTGATCCAGGTGCTGCCCAAGGGCTCGCTGAAGTAAGCCGCCCCTCCCAACCTTGCCGCAAAGCCGCTCGCCATGAACCGTTACGCCTGGTGGAAATACCTCATCATCGCCGTGGCCCTCTTCGTGGGCTTCGTCTACACGCTGCCCAACTTCTTTGGCGAGGCACCGGCGGTGCAGCTGTCGAGCGGCAAGGCCACGATTAAGCTGGATGCGAGCGCCGTCGCCACCGTGGAATCGGCCCTCAAGCAGGCTGGTGTCACGGCTGATTTCGTCGAGTTCGACGGCGGCTCGGTCAAGGCACGCTTTGCGGACACCGACACCCAGCTCAAGGCGCGCGATGCCATCACCCGCGCCTTCAACCCCGATGCAGATGATCCGCACTACATCGTTGCGCTGAACCTGCTGTCGCGCTCGCCCCAGTGGCTGCGCGCGCTGTACGCCCACCCCATGTACCTGGGCCTGGACCTGCGCGGCGGCGTGCACTTCCTGATGCAGGTGGACATGAAGGCGGCGCTCACGCAGAAGGTCGAGAGCCTGTCGGGCGACCTGCGCACGCAGCTGCGCGACAAGGACATCCGACACGGCGGCCTGCGTCGCGAAGGCGACACCATCCAGATCCGTTTCCGTGACGAGGCCACGCGTGAGCAGGCCCTGCGCGTGGTGAGCAGCCAGCCCGACCTCACCTGGACCCCGGGCACCGACAGCGGTGACCTGATCCTGGTCGGCGCCCTCAAGCCGGCCTCGATGCGCAGCATCCAGGAGCAGGCGCTCAAGCAGAACATCACCACCCTGCACAACCGGATCAACGAACTCGGCGTGGCCGAGCCCGTGATCCAGCAGCAGGGCCTGGACCGCGTCGTGGTGCAGTTGCCCGGCGTGCAGGACACCGCCCGCGCCAAGGACATCATCGGCCGCACCGCCACGCTGGAAGTGCGCATGGTCGACGACAGCGCCGAGGCCCAGGCCGCGCTGGCCGGCGGCGGCCCCGTGCCCTTCGGCACCGAGCGCTACCTGGAACGCGGCGGCGTGCCCATCATCGTCAAGCGCCAGGTGGTGCTGACGGGTGAAAACCTCAACGACGCCCAGCCCGGCTTCGACGAGAACCACGAGCCTGCCGTGCACCTGTCGCTGGACACGCGCGGCGCGCGCATCTTCAAGGACGTCACGCGCGAGAACATCAACAAGCGCATGGCCATCCTGCTGTTCGAGAAGGGCAAGGGCGAGGTCGTGACGGCCCCCGTGATCCGCAGCGAGATCGGTGGCGGACGCGTGCAGATCTCCGGCCGCATGACCAGCGAGGAAGCCGCCGACACGGCCCTGCTGCTGCGTGCCGGCTCCCTGGCCGCCCCGATGGAGATCATCGAAGAGCGCACCGTCGGCCCCAGCCTGGGCGCCGACAACATCAAGATGGGCTTCAACAGCCTGATGTACGGCTTCATCGCCATCTCGGTGTTCATGATCCTGTACTACATGCTGTTCGGCGTGTTTTCGACCATCGCGCTCACGGTGAACCTGTTCCTGCTGGTGGCGGTGTTGTCCATGCTGCAGGCCACCCTGACGCTGCCCGGCATCGCGGCCATCGCGCTGACGCTGGGCATGGCCATCGACTCCAACGTGCTGATCAACGAGCGCGTGCGTGAAGAGTTGCGCGCTGGCGCGGCACCGCAATCGGCCATCCACGCCGGCTACGAACATGCCTGGGCCACCATTCTTGACTCGAACGTCACCACCCTGATCGCCGGTCTGGCCCTGCTGGCCTTCGGCTCGGGCCCGGTGCGCGGCTTTGCCGTGGTGCACTGCCTGGGCATCCTGACCTCGATGTTCTCGGCCGTGTTCTTCTCGCGTGGCCTGGTCAACCTCTGGTATGGCCGTCAGAAAAAGCTCAAGGGCGTGTCCATCGGACAGGTCTGGAAGCCGCAGGCATAACAACAAGAGGAGCCTGACACCATGGAATTCTTCCGCATCAAGCGCGACATCCCGTTCATGCGGCATGCGCTGATCCTGAACGCGATCTCCTTCCTGACCTTCGCCGCCGCCGTCTTCTTCCTGGTCACCCGGGGGCTGCACTTCTCCATCGAGTTCACCGGCGGTTCGGTGCTCGAGATGCAGTACGCCCAGAGCGCTGACCTGGGCAAGGCCCGCCATGCCATCGAAGGGCTGGGCCTGGGCGAAGTGCAGGTGCAGAACTTCGGCACCTCGCGCGATGTGCTGGTGCGCGTGCCTCTGCGCGAAGGCATGAAGCAGTCCGAAGTGGTCAGCAAGGTGTTCGACGCCGTCTGCAAGGCCGAGTCCGGCCAGGTGTCGGTGGCCAGCACCGACCACGGCGACAAGCCCGTGTGCAAGGCCGGCCAGGCCGAACCCGTGTCGCTGCAGCGCAGCGAGTTTGTCGGCCCGCAGGTGGGCTCCGAACTGGCCCGTGATGGCGCCCTGGCCCTGCTGGTGACGGTGCTGGGCATCATGGCCTACCTGGCCTTCCGCTTCGAGTGGAAGTTCGCCGTGGCCGGCATCATCGCCAACCTGCACGACGTGGTCATCATCCTGGGCTTCTTCGCCTTCTTCCAGTGGGAGTTCTCGCTGTCGGTGCTGGCGGCCGTGCTGGCCGTGCTGGGCTACTCGGTGAACGAATCCGTGGTGATCTTTGACCGGATCCGCGAGGCCTTCCGGCGCTTTCGCAAGCTCAGCACACCTGAGGTGATCGACCACGCGATCACCAGCACGATGAGCCGCACGATCATCACCCACCTGTCCACGCAGATGATGGTGGGCGCGATGCTGATCTGGGGCGGCCCCACGCTGCACTACTTCGCACTGGCGCTGACCATCGGCATTCTGTTCGGCATTTATTCCTCGGTGTTCGTGGCGGCAGCCCTGGCCATGTGGCTGGGCGTCAAACGCGAGGACCTGATGAAAAACGCCAAAAAAGAGAGCGATCCCAACGATCCCAATGCCGGCGCCGTGGTGTAGAGTGGTTCTTCATTGAACATCTGGGGGGCACTTGCCGTGGGCTGATTCGCCCCCCGTCCGGTCTATGCCCGTTGGTTCGCCCAAGGACCTCGCTGTCCTGGCCCGTCGTACCTACCTGGAGTCTCTGCGCCTGGGCGTCGGAGACCTGGTGGCGTCGTGCGTGGCAGGGGCCCGCCTGCTGGCCGGCCAATCGGCCGAACCCGCCCTGTACGCCCGCCGCCGCGACCTGGTCCTGGACCTGCCCCGCCTGTCGGGCCTGTGGAACGAATCCCTGCTCGACCACCTGGACGAGGCCCTGGCCTCGCTCAACCAGGGGCGTGCCGTGGTCACGCGGCCTGCGGGCCTGGGCGATCCCACCGGCTCCTTCAGCCTGGTCGACGATGCCGTGATCGAGCTGGACATGATGGTCTCGCGCCTGGGGCAGGCGGTGGCCGACAAGGCCGGCTGGGAATACACCGACCTGTGCTCGCGCCTGAGCGTGCTCGAAGACCGTGATCAGGTCGCGCTGGACCGCAGCGGCGAGGTGCTCAAGCCCGCCGCCCTGGCCCGCTGGGTGCTGGACGCCTGGATGCATGCCACCCTGAGCGTGGACCACTGGCGCACGTTGCAGAACGTGCTGCACGATGAGGTGGCCGCCTTGACCGAGAGCGCCTACCATGAGGCCAACCGCGTGCTGCTGGAGCATGGCGTGCGCCCGGAGATCGATCTGCGGCCCTTCATTCGCCGCGCCCAGGACACGAGCGTGGTGCGGCCATTGGCACCGTCGCCCGGCGTGGTGCCTATGGGCAATGCCGCAGGGCGGGGCGCGACGGGCGCAGGATCAGGTGGAGGATCCGGTGCTGGTGCTGGTGCTGGTGCTGGTG
>CALAKR010000454.1 GCA_937923225.1 uncultured Aquabacterium sp.
CCAGCGGGGCACAAAAGGGATGTGGGGGCGGGCGGCCGGGCGCCTTGTTGGCGTCGAAGGCGCGCAGGGAAGGACAGGTCCGCCCCTCGCAGAGCGAGGGGATGGCGAGCATGTTTGAGCCCTGAAAGGGCGAGTTGCGCAGCCACCTGTCCTGGACGAGCACCGCAGAGCAGTCCTGCCGAAGGCGGGACCGCCAACATTGAAGCCCGGACGGCTGCCACCATATCCCGTGCCCCGCGCTGCCCCGGCAAAGCACTCAAAAATCAGCATTCAAGCGACGGCTCGCCGCGCCACCAACCCGGCATACAGATCAGCATAAGCCGCCGCACTCCCCTCCCAACTGAAATCCTTCGCCATCCCATTGCGGCAGAGCGTGCCCCAGGTATCGGCATCGGCATACAACTCGCGCGCCCTGCGAACAGTCTGGATCAGCGCCTCCGCCGTCGGCTCGTTCATCTTGAACCCGGTGGAGATGCTGGGCTGCCCCGGCTCGCTGGCCGCATCCAGCACCGCATCGGCCAGCCCCCCGGTGGCATGCACGACAGGCGGCGTGCCGTAGCGCTGGCTGTACATCTGGTTCAGCCCGCAGGGCTCGAAGCGCGAGGGCATCAAAAAGACATCCGAACCTGCCTCGATCAAGTGCGCCAGCGATTCGTCAAAACCGATGAAGGATGCCGCCTGTTCGGGCCACACATGCGTGGCCTCTCGCCAGGCGGTTTCCATCGCGGGTGTGCCCGCGCCCAGGGCGACCACCTGTGCGCCATCCTTGAGCAGTTCCGGCAGCGCGGCGATCACCAGGTCCACGCCCTTCTGGTCGGTCATGCGGCTGACCATGCCCATCAGGAAGGCGTCGGGGTTCTCGGGCAGGCCCATGCGGCGCTGCAGGGCCAGCTTGTTGCTGCGCTTGCGCTGGAGCGTCACCGCGTCGTAGGTCTGGTGCAGGTGCGCATCGGTCGCCGGGTCCCACACGCTGGTGTCGATGCCATTGAGGATGCCCGACAGCACCTCGCGCCGGTTGCCCAGCACGCCGCTCAGGCCGCAGCCCAACGGTTCGCTCACGATCTCGCGCGCATAGGTGGGGCTCACGGTGACGATGTGGTCGGCATACTGGATGCCCGCCTTCAGAAAGGACAGCTGCCCCCAGAACTCCACGCCCTCCATGTGCAGCAGGTGGTCCGGCAGGCCCAGCGCGCCGGCCAGATGCAACGGAAACAAGCCCTGGAAGGCCATGTTGTGCAGGCCCATCACCGTGGCGGCGCGGCGCTGCAGGCCATGGGCCAGGTAGGCCGGCGCCAGGGCTGTGGGCCAATCATTGCAATGCAGCACGTCGGGCTGCCAGGGCAGGGGGCTCTCACTGCTGGCCAGACGCGCTGCCACGTGCGAGAGCAGGCCAAAGCGGATGGCGTTGTCCTCATGGTCGCGGCCGGATGGGTCACCGTAGGGGCCACCATCGCGCCGGTACAGGGCGGGCACATCGACCAGCAGGGCCGGCACGCCGCTGGGCAGGTGCGTGCGCAGCAGCCGCGCCGCCGGAAAGCCGTGCGCGGCGGGCAGCTCGGCCACGGGCGCCACCTCACCCGCGGCGTGCGCGGCCTGGAGCACCGAGTCGTAGGCCGGCATCAGCACCTGGGCATCCAGGCCCTGCGCGCACAAGGCCTTGGGCAGATCGGCACTGACCTCGCCCAGGCCACCGGTCTTGACCCAGGGCGCGCATTCCGGGGTGGCGAAAAGGATCTTGAGCGTTTTCATGGCCGCGGGATATCGGAGAAGGCTTCGTGCGGCACCAGCACCGCCATCGGCAGGCTGTGGAAGACGTCGGTGATGTTCAGGCGCGGCGGGCCGTCGGTGCCCGTGGCCACGGCCGCCACGCGGCCCCCCAGCATGTCCTGCCAGGCATCGGGCGCGCCGGGCGGCAGCACCAGCGTGGTGTCGCCCCACACGCGGCCATCGGCCAGCACGGATTCATCGCCATGGCACAAGGTGAACAGCAGGCGCGATACAACGACGATCACCGTCTGCCCGCCATGGCGCCGTGCGAAGGCCACCACGTGCCGGCGCGCCTCGCCATCCACCGCCAGCGGCAGGTACTCGCCATGTGTAAACACACCTTCCCAGCGCTGGCGCAGACTCAGGGCGCGCCAGGTCAGGTAGAGCTTGAGGCGGCCGTCCTGCAGGCTGGCCTGCATCTCGCGCAGGCCTTCGGTGCTGGCGCCTTCGGGCCAGGCGCGCACCACCGCATCGAGCTGGGCTGCCAGGGCCAGGTGGTCCACCGGGCGGCGGTTGTCGGGGTCCACCAGGCTGAGGTTCCAGCCCTCGCAACCCTGGTAGATGTCGGGCACGCCCGGGCCGCCCATCTTGAGCAGCAGCAGCGTCAGGCTGTTCCAGGCCCCGAAGCGCGCCACCTGCGATTGCAGCCGCGCGAAATCCTGGCGGAAGGCACCGGCGCCGTCGTCCAGGACCAGGCGCCGGGCAAAATCCACCACCGATTCCTCGTACAGTGCATCCGGGTGGCGCCAGCTGGTCTGGTCCTTGGCCTCGCGCACGGCCTTGAGCGCGTTCTCACCCAGTCGCTGGGCCAGGTCCTGGCGCTCGGCCTCGTCGGGCGGTGTCATCGGCCAGATGCCCAGCAGGCTCTGGTAGATCATGTACTCGTCATTGGCCGAGGGCACCATCTCGCCATCGACGCGGCGCTTGAAGGGCTCGGCCAGGCGGCGCCAGCGCGCCAGGGCCAGGCGCCAGGCGGCCGGCATCTCTGACAGCACCGCCAAGCGCGCGCGCACGTCTTCGCTGCGCTTGCTGTCGTGGGTGGACGTGGCCAGCATGCCGTGCGGGTGCGTGAAGGCCAGGCGCTTGAGCGACGCATGAAAATCGTCCACCGTCATGCCGAACACCGACGGATCGCCCCCGACCTCGTTGAGCGCAAGCAATCGGTTGTAGCGGTAGCAGGCCGTGTCCTCCAGCGACTTGGCCATCACCGGCGCGGTGAACTGTTGATAACGCGTGGCGAAGGCCAGCTTGAGTTCGCGCAACTGGGCATCGGGCTCGGTGGGGGCATTCAGCAAGGTCTCGCGGATCAGGTGCAGCACGCCGACATCTTCCAGGCCACGGCGGCGCATGGCCTCGTGCACGGCGATGTCGATCCAGCCCCTGTCTTGGGCGGACATGCCGCGCGCGCTGATGTAGCTGCGGTAGACGGGAAAGCCCAGCGTAAGCTCGACCAGGCCCAGGCGCAGGGTGTGCGGCGTGTGGTCGCGGGTGCGGCGGTCACGGCGGGTGATGTTGTGCAGCAGGTGGGTCACGGTGCGCAGCTCGGCGGCCAGTTCGTGCTCCATCACGTGGCGCTTGCTCTGCAGCAGCACCTCGTCGAACTCGTCGTTCTGGCCAGTGAAGGCGCGGTAGACGCGGCTCAGGCGCGTCTCTTGCGACGGATCGACCAGCAGGCGCGTGCTGAGGTTGCAGAAGCGGTAGCCGCTGCCGCCGTGCACCGGCCACTCGGGCGGCATGTGCTCGGTCTCGCCCAGGATCTTCTCGACGATCAGGTAGAGCGCGCTGTGGCCCTCGACCTGGCGACGCCCCTGGATGCGCTTGAAGCTGGCCTGCAGGCGCTCCAGGTAGGCACGCGGGTCGGCCAGGCCATCGGGGTGGTCCACGCGCACGCCGTGCACGCGACCCTGCTCGAACCAGTCCCACAGCAGCGCATGCGACATTTCAAACACCTCGTCGCGTTCGGTGCGGATGCCGGCCAGGTCATTGATGTTGAAGAAGCGTCGGTAGTTGACGCCATCGGCCACGCGGTAAGAGGCCAGACGCCAGGCCTGCCGCAGCAGCAGCTCGTCCAGCGCATCGAAGCTGCGCGGATCACCCACGTGGCCGTTGAAGGCCGCCAGCCGGGCCTGCAGGATGGCTCGGGCGGCCGGGTGATCACGCAGCAGGGTGCCCAGACGCTGCTTGAGTTCATCCTTCAGACGCAGGCGCTCGGCCTGCCGTTCAGGGTTCTTTTCCTGGCGCGTGGGCAGCGCCTCGAAGCCCTGGCGCAGTGCCTGCCACTCCTGCGCGGCTCGGGCATCCAGGCCGGCGTGAGGGCCGCCGTCCATCAGAAGAGGCCAGTCACTGGGATCGATGGGGCAGCGGTGGTCGTAGTAGGACAGGACAATGGCGTTACCCTCGGGCCACCAGTTCAGGCGCAGCTTGCCTTGCTCCAGCACCAGGCCGTACTGGTCTTCCAGCACGGGCAGCAGCACGCGGCCGCCGTGCTCGTCACCGCCCTGCGCCCAGTCGATGTC
>CALAKR010000455.1 GCA_937923225.1 uncultured Aquabacterium sp.
AGCGGATGGGCAGCTTCCAGGCCAGCGTCGGCTGGTTTCATGAACCCGGCATTATCCGCGATTGTCGGGAAACGTGCATGACAGTTTGATGGCCGACGGGCTGCGTTCAGGTGCCGATCTGGCAGGGATCTCACGGCGATCCGGCCGGATCTGTCGCGAAGACGGTCGCAAAGCGCCCCGCGCCTGCTGCCCGCAGCACTCAGGTATGATTGCAAACTGACAACATTGATTGTCAGGTTTTTGTCTGCCACGACGATGGACAGACCGCATTCGCATGCGCAAGCTACGGAACACGCCGCAAACCTGTGTATGCTGCCGTGTTCCACTTTGACACACACATAGACTCTCGCCCCAGCCCCGCGCCCGGGCGGGCATCCACCCCTAGGAGACCCACGTATGCTCATCGGCATACCCCTGGAAACTGTCGCGGGCGAGACCCGTGTGGCGTTCACGCCCGAGACAGTCAAGAAGCTCAAGGCCCAGGGCCACACCATCCGTGTTCAATCCGGTGCCGGCATCGCCGCCAGCGCCACCGATGAGGCCTACGTGGCCGCCGGTGCCGAGATCACCGACGCCGCCGGCGCCCTGGGCGCCGACATGGTGCTCAAGGTGCGTTCGCCCCAGGCGGCCGAACTGGCCCAGATGAAGCCCGGCACCGCGCTGGTCGGCATCCTCAACCCCTTCGACAAGGAAGGGCTGCAGGCCCTGACGGACGCCAAGCTCACCGCCTTCGCGCTCGAAGCCGCGCCGCGCACCACCCGCGCGCAGAGCATGGACGTGCTGTCCTCGCAGGCCAACATCGCCGGCTACAAGGCCGTGATGATCGCCGCTGACAAGTACCAGCGCCTGTTCCCCATGCTGATGACAGCCGCCGGCACCATCAAGGCCGCCCGTGTCGTGATCCTGGGTGTGGGTGTGGCCGGTCTGCAGGCCATCGCCACGGCCAAGCGCCTGGGCGCGGTGATCGAAGCGTCTGATGTCCGCCCCTCCGTGAAGGAGCAGGTCGAATCGCTGGGCGCCAAGTTCATCGAGGTGCCCTACGAAACGGCTGAAGAGAAAGAAGCCGCCGAAGGCGTGGGCGGTTACGCCCGCCCGATGCCGCAAAGCTGGCTGGACCGCCAGAAGATCGAGGTCGCCAAGCGCGTGGCCCAGGCCGATGTCGTCATCACCACGGCCCTGATCCCCGGCCGCGCCGCGCCCGTGCTCGTCACGGAAGACATGGTCAAGGCCATGAAGCCCGGCTCGGTCATCGTCGACCTGGCGGCCCCGGCTGGCGGCAACTGCCCGCTGACCGAGCCTGGCCAGACCGTGGTCAAGCACGGTGTGACCCTGGTCGGTGAAACCAACCTGCCTGCCCTGGTGGCGGCGGACTCGTCCTCGCTGTACGCGCGCAACGTGCTGGACTTCCTCAAGCTGGTCTTCAACAAGGAAGGCCAGTTCCACGTGGACCTGGAGGACGACATCGTCAAGGCTTGCCTGATGTGTCGCGACGGTCAGCTGCTGCGCGCCTGATCCTGGATTGAGAGAGAGATTGATATGCAACGCATGATGTTGCGGGCCAAGCTGCACCGCGCCACCGTGACCGAGGCTGACCTTCACTACGAAGGCTCCTGCGGGATCGACGAGGACCTGCTCGAAGCGGCCGACATGAAGGAGTTCGAGCAGATCGAGCTCTACAACATCAACAACGGCGAGCGCTTTTCGACCTACATCATCAAGGCACCGCGCGGCTCGGGCGTGATCTCGCTCAACGGCGCGGCCGCCCGCAAGGCCCATGTGGGTGACCTGATGATCATCTGCACCTACGGCCCCATGGGCGAAGCCGACGCTGCCGGCTACAAGCCCAAGGTGGTGCTGCTGGACGCCGAGAACCGCATCAAAGAGATCCGCAAGTTCTGACATAAGACATTGGAGAAGACGACGATGGAAGCCATCTCTCACGTTGTCACCAACCTGACCATCTTCGTGCTGGCGATCTACGTCGGCTACCACGTGGTCTGGACGGTGACCCCCGCCCTGCACACCCCCCTGATGGCCGTGACCAACGCGGTCTCCGCCATCGTCATCGTGGGCGCCATGCTGGCCGCCGCGCTCACCGTCACGCCCCTGGGCAAGACCATGGGCGTGCTGGCCGTGGCGCTGGCGGCGGTGAACGTGTTCGGTGGCTTCCTGGTCACCCGCCGCATGCTGGAAATGTTCAAGAAGAAAGACAAGAAGGCGGGGGCCAAGTGATGAGCATGAATTTGATCACCCTGCTGTACCTGGTCGCCTCGGTGTTCTTCATCCAGGCGCTCAAGGGCCTGAGCCACCCGACCACGTCCATCCGCGGCAACGTCTTCGGCATGACCGGCATGGCGATCGCCGTGCTGACCACCATCGGCCTGATCCATGGCCAGGCCCAGGCACTGGGCGTGAACTTCGGCCAGGGCATCGCCTACGTGCTGGCGGCCGTGGTCGTCGGCGGTGGCGCCGGTGCCGTGATGGCCAACCGCGTCGAGATGACCAAGATGCCCGAGCTGGTGGCCTTCATGCACAGCATGATCGGCCTGGCCGCGGTGTTCATCGCCGTGGCCGTGGTGGCCGAGCCGGCCGCCTTCGGCCTGGTGCCCGCCATCGTCAAGGAAGTCGTGGCCGTGGGCGATCCGGTGGCTGTGTCGGCCCAGATCGGCACGCTGCAGCTCGACGCCATCGTGCCGTCGCCGGTGGTGGTCGAAGCCACCGCCGTGTCCACGGGTGTGGGCCAGATCCCCGCCGGCAACCGCCTGGAGCTGTTCCTGGGCGCGGCCATCGGCGCGATCACTTTCAGCGGCTCGGTCATCGCCTTCGGCAAACTCAGCGGCAAGTACAAGTTCCGCCTGTTCCAGGGCGCGCCGGTGCAGTTCAAGGGCCAGCACATGCTCAACCTGGTGCTGGCGCTGGCCACCATCGGCCTGGGCCTGGTCTTCATGGCCACCGAGCGCTGGGACGCCTTCTTCGCCATGCTGGCGCTGAGCTTCATCCTGGGCGTGCTGATCATCATCCCGATCGGCGGCGCCGACATGCCGGTGGTGGTGTCCATGCTCAACAGCTACTCGGGCTGGGCGGCAGCGGGCATCGGCTTCTCGCTGAACAACTCCATGCTGATCATTGCCGGCTCACTGGTGGGCAGCTCGGGCGCGATCCTGAGCTACATCATGTGCAAGGCCATGAACCGCTCGTTCTTCAACGTGATCCTGGGTGGCTTCGGGGGTGACGCGGGTGCCGCGGCCGCTGGCGGCGCGCAGCAGCAGCGCCCCGTCAAGAGCGGCAGCGCCGACGACGCCGCCTTCGTGCTGGGCAATGCCGAGACCGTGATCATCGTGCCCGGCTACGGCCTGGCCGTGGCCCGCGCGCAGCACGCCGTGAAGGAACTGGCCGCCAAGCTCACCGAGAAGGGCGTGACCGTCAAGTACGCCATCCACCCGGTGGCGGGCCGCATGCCCGGCCACATGAACGTGCTGCTGGCCGAGGCCGAAGTGCCGTATGACCAGGTCTTCGAGATGGAGGACATCAACGGCGAGTTCGGCCAGGCCGACGTGGCCATCATCCTGGGCGCCAACGACGTGGTGAACCCGGCGGCCCACGTCAAGGGCAGCCCGATCTACGGCATGCCGATCCTGGAGGCCTACAAGGCCAGGACGGTGATCGTGAACAAGCGCTCCATGGCCTCGGGCTATGCGGGCCTGGACAACGAACTGTTCTACATGGACAAGACCATGATGGTCTTCGGCGACGCCAAGAAGGTGGTCGAAGAGATGGTCAAGGCGGTGGAGTGATGTGGATGGCGCGGCGGCAGCAGTCGCTGCGCTGAATCACCCGCAGCTTCCATGCAAAAGGGGCCCGAGAGGGCCCCTTCATGTTTTGTCCCCCGCGTTGTTGCCGACGCGGCGGATCACTGTTTCAGCCGCCGTTGTTGCGCGTGGCGATGAACGGCGCCACGTAGCGCCCGGTGTAGCCCTGGCCGGGGTTGACCTGCACGGAAGTGGGTTGCTGCTGCGGCGAAGGCTGCATGGTCTTGGTGATGTCGACCACGCCACCGGCCGCGGCGGCATTGGGGCCGAAGAAAGCGCCTTGCACGAAGCCTGTCACGCTGCCGCGGGCATCGTTGGTGCCGACGGATGTCGACGTGAAGGTGGAGCCCTGGATAGTCCCTGCAGCGGTGAAGCCCACCTGGCCGGTCAGGATGGTGCCGTTGGTTGATGCCTGCGTGGACACGGTGCCGTCAGAGCCGCCGTTCCAGGTGCCGGACCAGGAGCCTTGACCGTTGGCTCCGCCGTTGAAGTTGACCGTCATGGCGACCGCGTTGCCGTAGTGGTCGCTGCCGTTGTAGTTCGCCTGTGCGGAGCCACGAAGGGCTTCCATGTCCGCTGCTGGGGTGGTGTAGCCGATCACGCCCCAGCTGCCTTGAACAGAGCCCTGCGGGCCCTTCACATAGGTCACCAGCTTGAAGTGGGTGGCGGCAACCTGCTCAGGCGAGTAGCCATTGCCGGCCTTCTGCGGGTCCTGGCCGATCGCATAGACACCGTTGTTGCCATAGTAGAAGTTGCCGGGTGTTTCGCCAAGGTAGGGGCTGATGCCGTTGGTATATGTGAGATCGCCGGATGTCGACAGCTGGAAGGGTACGTTCGTGCTTGACAGCACGGTGGCGTTCAAACCGATGACCTGCGGCAGGAGCGCTGAGCTCCCTTCACCTTCAGATTGCGCCGCCTGGACAATGTCGCCGTTCAGGCGGAAAGCCTGAACATCTGTCCGTTCGGGGAGGTCTTGGAAATCATTGGGATCGCCCACGATGTACATGCCGAAGCCACAGATGCCACCTGAAGCGCATGGGGGCGTCACAGGTTGTGGCACTGGCGGCGTGGTATTGGTGGTCTGCGCCAGCGGGCGGTAGGGATCGGTTGCGGCACGCGGCGCAGCCACCGGCTGCGTGTCACCCGCGGCGGTGGGCTCGAATTCAGCCCAGGGGCCCCAGCTGCTGGTGGAGTCTTCCTGGATGCTGACATTGCCGTACAGCGTGACGCTGCGCAGCTGGGCTTCCGTGGCAGTGGCGTGTGCCGAAGTCTGCCAGCACAGGGCGGCGGCCAGGGCCACGGTGGAAAGGCGGAAAGTGGTGTTCATGGGGACTGCTCCTGTGTGAGTGCTCAGAACCCGCGGCCCAGCGTGATTTGCACGGTGTCGCGGTCATAGCCATAGAGGCTCAGGTTGGCCTCGTTGTGGACATTGGTGATGGTGGCCGAGAGCTGCCATTTCTCCAGCCAGCCGGTCTGGAAGGTGTGGCTGGCGCCCAGTTCGACGCGGTGCTCGGTTTCGCGGCGGGCTGCGTTGAACAGGGGCTCGACACCGTCGTAGCGGGCACGGCGCCAGGCGGCACGGGCGAACAGGTCGCCGCCGTTCCAGGCGCGCAGGCGCGCGCCGACGAAGTATTCGTAGCCGTCGTTGCTGAAGCGGTCGGCGTCGGCCGATTCATCGAACCAGCGGCCGCCGGCCTGCACAGCCAGCTGCCCGCGGTTGAACAGGTGCCCGTAGGCCAGGCCGACCGAGCGGTAGTTGCTGTCGCGGCCTGTGTCGATGCTGCGCTTGAAGTCGCGGTGCATCCACTGCACATCACCCGTGATCTCGCCGTTGAGGCCCACGCGCACCGAGGCAGACGGGCTCAGCGAGGTGTACACGCCCAGGGTGTCGCCACCGAAGGTGAGGTGGTCGACCTGCAGGTTGATGTTGCCGCGCCAGGCGCTGCCCACGATCAGGGTGGGGCCGGTGGCCAGGGTCACGACGCCGAGGTCGTAGTCATGCTCTTGGTTGTAGCCCTTGTAGTACAGGCCTGCCTGGCTGACCCAGCCGAAGCGCGCGGTGGCTTGCCCGATCCGCACAGGCGCGGGGCTGAGCCAGGTGTGCGTCAGGCCGGCCTGGCCCACCACGCCCCAGTCGGAGGTTTTCAGGCTGCTGGGCGTGAGCAGGAGGCCGGGGCCGATCAGGGCGTTGTCCGGCCCGGCGTTCACGTTGCTGTCGTACAGCAGGCCCAGCGATACGTTGGGTTCGAACTTGTGCGGCTTTTCGAACGCGGCCTTTTCTTCAAGCTCCAGCTGCTTGAGGAAGGACAGCACCGACAGCTTGACGTTCTCGGGCGTCTGCGGGTCGTCCAGCACGCGTTGCGACTCGGCCTTGGCGCGCGCGAAGTTCAGCGTGCGGTAATAGGCCACGGCCAGTTCCATCCGAGCGCGGTTGAGCGTGGGGTCTCCGGCCAGCAGGCTTTCCAGGCTCTCGATGGCCGTGTAGGGCGCACCGGTTTCTCGCTGGTAAAGGGCCTGGCGGTACTGCTCATCGACCGTGGCGCTGCCGGATTGCGCGTGGGCGCTGCCCAGGGGGGCAATCAGGCCTGCGAGGCAGGCAGCGATGGCGATGGGGCGACGGCATCGACTGGGGGTGCGGAGCGTCAGCGGCGTGGTGTTGTGGGGCATCGGTGGTCCTGGCGGATCATGTTTCTAGAAACATTGTGAAATATGCCCGCTTGGGCTGTCGAGCCTGGAGTGACGCCGATTTCGGGGGCCTGCGCCCCTAGAAATAGGGGGATGCGCGGGCGCGCATGGCCCCCGTTTTCTTCATCTGCGACGACGGCGTGCCAACGCCAGGGTGCCGAGCCCCACCAGCGCCAGGGCCCACGTGCCGGGTTCGGGCACCGGTGACGCCGGGACGATGGTCTCCGCCAGCGCGAAGGTCAGCACATAGGTCTGGATCGTGTACAGCCCGGCCTCGTAGTCCAGGCAACTGAGCGACTGGCAGCGTGGGTCGGTGGTGGAGGGCTTGGCATAGTAGGGCGTGATCCCGGAATGGAGGAAACGCCATGGAATGCCCTGGAAGGTGTAGTCCTCGAGTGAGATCAGGGGAAGCTCGTTGGCCGCGTAGTTTGAGCTCACGCTGATGCCCGAAAAGTCGGGCGTGTTGTCGACGTTGGGAAGGGGGTTGCGGAAGACCCCGGCTCGAGCGGTCAGGGTTTCCTGGCCATAGGCGGTCTTGAACAAGGCGTCTGCAGGCGGAGCGGACAGCGTTCCCGTGGCGGCGAAAGTCCAGTGGCCGAAATCGACCGAGGCATAGACACTGTCACCGGCATTGTTGGTGCCGATGTACTGGGGGGCGAACAAGGTGACGTCACGCAGCGCGACGGTGCGGGACCATGTGTCCACGGCAGGGGTGCTCGCGCTCTGGAAGCTCACCACGAGGGACACGGTCTTGTCGGTCAGCGACTCGCTGACTGACACACTCCAGTCGCCGTCGGCAATGACGTTGGCCTGAAGGAATCTGCCTTGGGCCGTGGCGATGGCGGCCATGGAAGCCGACATCGCCAGCGAAGCAGCCAATGCCACAGCGGCACGGGCGACGGAAGCACGGTATTGCATGCAATCTCCCTGTTTAAAGGCGGGGATTATTCGGGCTTCGGGCCGCGATTGGCATTCGGGATTGAGTGAATAAGGAAATCGGACGATCCGGGCTGGCGCGCATGCCCGGGCGGGTTTTGCGCCCTGTGCCATCA
>CALAKR010000456.1 GCA_937923225.1 uncultured Aquabacterium sp.
GTGAGCAGGCCGGTCATGGGGATCTTGGACAGCAGTGTTGGCAAGGGGCGTCGCCATGGGCGCCCCCCGGGGAAGGGGATGCCATGATATAGATCCCTGCGGTTTCCGGCTTAGAGTGTCTGCACGATGCCTGTCCTGCCCCCGTCCAGACCTGTCACCTGGCGCACCCTGATCCTCACGGCGGTGCTGCTGCTGCTGTTGATGACCGGCCTGGCCGCCGCCGCCGGCTGGTGGGCCTGGAACCATCTGGTGGCCCAGGTGGCGCTCAAGGAGCAGAAGGCCCTGATCAAGATGCCGGAGCAGCTGGCCGTGCGCGCGGCCGTCAGCAACCGTGTGCAGGTGACGATCGATGAACGCCTGCCCGTGCGCGTGCCCATCTCGCAGGCGCTCAGCATCCCCATCACCGAGCCCATCCCTATCAAGGTGGCAGTGGACACCACCGTGCCCATCGACCTGGAGGTGCCCGTCAAGCATGTGCTCAAGGTGGACCAGGCGATCGACCTGGATGCCAAGGTGCAGACCCGCGTGCTGGGCTTCAACGTGACCTTGCCCATCAAGGGCCGGGTGCCCTTGCGCGCCGATGTGCCGGTGGACCTGGTGATCCCGGTGCGCAAGCAGATCCCCGTGTCGCTGAACATGCCGGCCGTGGTGCGCCTGCCCGAACCCCTGCGCGCTCAGGTGGACACGGTGTTCGAGACCACCATCCCCATCAAGCAGGCCCTGAGCCTGCCGGTCACGGCGCCGGTGGACGCCACCTTGACCTTCCCGGGCCAGGTGGTGGAGGCCGGCCTGCAACTGGTGCGCCTGGATCTGCCCTTCGATGCGATCCGCGTGCTGCCCCGGGAGGCGCCGCGCTGGTGGCCAGAAGGCTGGCCCGTGGCCGGATCTGTGGCGAGCGGCGTGGTGGGTGTCGGCGGTACCGACGCGAAGGCGGCGGCCAGTGCCCCTGGTCTGGTACCTGCGGCGTCGACACCATCGTCTTCCCAGTCACCCGTGGGTGGTGAGGGTTTGAAGCTGCGCGGTCAATGAGCAACGCGCCTTCAACCTTGTCCGCAGCACCAGCACCCCGAGGCTGGCACCGGCCGGTCACGCGCCGGGCGCTGCTGTTGGTGAGCCTGCTGACCGCGCTGCTGTGGCTGGCGCTGGTGGTGGCAGGCTTCCTGCATGTGCGGCGCGAGTGGGTGACGGTGCTGGAGATGCGCCAGCAGCCGGTACAACTGCGCCTGCCATCGGGCCTGGCCGCCAGCGCCGAGGTGGCTGAACCTGTGTCCACACGGCTTGAAGCCACCCAGCACCTGAAGTTGCCCCTCAACCAGGAAGTGCGCGTGCAGGTGCAGAACAACCTCAAGGCGCACGCCGTGGTCGACACGGTGGTGCCGGTGAATACGGTGGTGAATTTCGAGGGTGACATCCCCGTGGACACCACGGTCAATGCCGAGGTGCCCGTGGTGTCGTGGTGGCCCAGCTTCACGGTGACCATCCCGGTGAAGGTGGTGGTACCCGTCAAGGTGTCTGTGCCCGTATCGGCACAGGTGCCGCTCGCACTGGCGCTGGATGTGGCGGGTGAGTTGACCGGCCCATTGCGCGTGCCCGTCAAGACGGTGATCGACACGCAGGTGGCCCTGCGCGCCAATGTGCGTGCCCACGTCAGCAGCCGCACGGACTTTTCACTGCTGGCGCCGGTAGAACCTTTTGCCGTTGATATCCGTCATGCGCGTTTGCAGCTGCCGATGGCGGATTTTGGGTGGACCTTGCAGCCGGAACGCTGAGTGCCGGTGTCTGACCGCCATGCACCATGAAAAAGGGCCGCTGTGAAGCGGCCCTTGTGCATCAGCTGAATCCAACGGGTTTACAGCGGCTTGTTCGCCTGGGTTGCCTGCGTGGCCGATGCTCGCGCGGCCGCAGGCTCACCCCAGCTGCCGCCCAGCGCCCGGATCAGCCCCACCGTCGTGGAGGCCCAGGCACCGCGCACCTGAACGGCCTGGCGTTCGATCGCGAGCAGGCTGCGCTGGGTGTCGATCAGCGTGAGATAGCTGTCTTCGCCCGCGCGGTAGCGCTTGTCGGCCAGATCGGCCGAGCGGCGTGCGGCCACCAGTGCTTCGTCGAGCGACTCGGTCTGACCGCGCACGGCGCTCAGGCCCGAGAGCTTGTCCTCGACATCGCCGAAGGCTGCCAGCACGGTCTGGCGGTAGCTGGCCACCGATTCGTCCAGCGCTGCCTCGGCCCGCGTGATGTTGGCCTTGTTGCGGCCGCCATCGAACAAAGGCATGGACAGCACGGCGTTGACCAGCCAGGCGCGGGCGCTCCAGTCGAACAGATCACGCAGTTCGTACGAGGCGTTGCCGCCATTGGCCGTCAGCATCAAGGCCGGGAACACGGCCGAGCGGGCCTGGCCCACGCGGGCGGTGGCCGCCATCAACTGGGCTTGGGCGGCGGCCACGTCGGGGCGACGCTCCAGCAGGGCCGAGGGCAAGCCGGCAGGCACCACCGGCACCTTGGCCTCCACCGTCAAGGGCTTGGGCGCCAGGTCGAAGTTGGCCGGGGCCTTGCCCAGCAGCAGGGCCAGTGCATGCTCCACCTGGGCTCGCTGGCCGCGCACGCCTTGCAGCTCGGCACGCGTCGTGGCCAGCTCGGTGCGGGCACGGGCCACGTCCAGCTCGGACACATCGCCCGCATCACGGCGCTTGCCGATCAGGTTGGCCGTTTCCTGGCGCAGGCCCAAGGTGCGTTCCAGCACGGCCACGTCGGCATCCAGTGTGCGCAGCTGGAAGTAGGCCTGGGCCACGTCGGCCTGCAAGGCCAGCAGCACTGAGCGGTAAGTGGCCTCGCTGGCCTGCGCGTCGGCCTGGGCGGCGTTCACGCTGTTGGCCACGCGGCTGAACAGGTCCACCTCGTAGCTGGCGCTCAGGCCCGCGCTCCACACCGTGCCCGGCGGGAGGTTGGTGCCTTCGGCCGCGCCTTGCTGGGCGGGGGCGTACTTCTGGCGTGCCACGCCGGCGTTGATGCCCACCTGGGGCAGACGGTCGGCCTGGGCACTGCCCAGCGAGGCACGGGCGGCCTTGACCCGGGCCGCGGCGACCGCAAGGCTGGGGTTGGCGGCTTCGGCCTGCTGTTGCAGTTCGTTGAGCGCGGCGTCGTCGAAGGCCTGCCACCAGGCGCCGCGTGGCGCGGCTTCCGAGGGCTGGGCGGTCTTCCAGTGGCCCTGATTGGCCGCGCTGACGTCGGTGGTGGTATTGGCGCTTGAGGCCTCCTTGAAGCTGGCCGGCACGCTGAGCTGGGCATCGCGCGGCTCGGGTGCGGTGGCGCACCCGGCCAGCACCAGCGCCAGCATCAGCGGGGTGAAGGTGTGTCGAAGGGCAATCATGGTTCAAGCCTCCTGGATGACGGGGTCTTGAGACGGGGTCTGGGGCTCATCGGTGCGGCGGCCTTCCAGGCGCACGGCCAGGAAGCGCAGCAGCACGTAGAACACCGGCGTGAGGAACAGGCCGAACAGGGTCACGCCCAGCATGCCGGCGAACACGGCCACACCCATGGCATGGCGCATTTCCGAACCGGCGCCGCTGGAGAAGACCAGGGGCACCACACCCATGATGAAGGCGATGGACGTCATCAGGATGGGGCGCAGACGCAGGCGGCTGGCTTCCAGGGCGGCATCGACGATGCTGCGGCCGTGGTGTTCCAGTTCACGGGCGAACTCCACGATCAGGATGGCGTTCTTCGCCGACAGGCCCACCAGCACGAACAGCGCGATCTGCGTGAAGATGTTGTTGTCGCCCTTGGTGATGTACACCCCGGCCAACGCGCACAGCATCGACATCGGCACGATCAGGATCACGGCCAGCGGCAGTGTCCAGCTTTCGTACTGGGCGGCCAGCACCAGGAACACCAGCAGCACGCACAGCGGGAACACGTAGATCATCGTGTTGCCGGCCAGGATCTCCTGGTAGGTCAGGTCGGTCCACTCGAAACCCACGCCCTTGGGCAGGGTATCAAAGGCGATCTTCTCCATGATCTCCTTGGCCTGGCCTGATGACACGCCGGGGGCAGCGCCACCGTTGATGTCGGCCGCCACGTAGGCGTTGTAGCGCTGCACGCGGTCGGGGCCATAGCTGTCCGAGATCTTCAGCAGGCTGCCCAGGGGCACCATCTCGCCGCTGTTGCTGCGCACCTTGAGCTGCGAGATCGACTCCGGGCTGCTGCGGAAGGGCGCGTCGGCCTGGGCCATCACCTGGAAGGTGCGGCCGAACTTATTGAAGTCGTTGACGTACAGCGAGCCCAGGTTGATCTGCAGGGTGTCGAAGATGCTGTTCAGCGGCACGCCCATCTGCTTGGCCTTGACGCGGTCCACGTCGGCGAACAACTGCGGCACGTTGATCTGGTAGCTGCTGAACACACCGGCCAGTTGCGGCGTCTGCCAGGCCTTCATCTGCAGGGCCATGGTGGCCTTGTAGAGCTCGTCGTAGCCCACGTTGCCGCGGTCTTCGATGAAGAGCTTGAAGCCGCCGATGGCGCCCATGCCGTTCACCGCGGGCGGCGGGAACACCATGATGAAGGCGTCCTGGATGGCGCCCAAGCGCTTATTGACCTCGGCCGCAATGGCGTCGCCCGTGAGGGCAGGATCACCCTTGCGCTTGTGGAAGTCGTCCAGCGTGTAGAACACGATGCCGGCGTTGGGCGCGTTGGTGAAGCCGTTGATCGACAAACCGGGGAAGGCCACCGATTCGGCCACGCCGGGCACTTGCGAGGCGATGTCCGACATGCGGCGGATCACGGCGTCGGTGCGTTCCAGCGAGGCGGCGTCAGGCAACTGGGCAAATCCCACCAGGTACTGCTTGTCCTGCGCCGGCACAAAGCCCGCGGGCACGGCCTTGAACACGAAGAACGCGGCCACGCACAGCACCAGGTACACGCCCATGGTGACGGCCTTGTGGTTCAGCGTGCCCCCCACGCCACCCTGGTAGCGGTGCGAGGCACGGTCGAACACACGGTTGAAGCGCTTGAAGAAGCCACCCAGGGCCCAGTCCATCGCACGCGACAGTCGGTCCTTGGGCGCGTCGTGCGGCTTGAGCAGCACGGCGGCCAGGGCGGGCGACAGCGTCAGCGAGTTGAAGGCCGAGATCACCGTCGAGATGGCGATGGTCAGCGCGAACTGCTTGTAGAACTGACCGGTCAGACCCGCCACGTAGGCGATGGGGATGAACACGGCGCACAGCACCAGCGCGATCGCGATGATGGGGCCGGAGACCTCCTTCATGGCCTGGATGGTGGCGGCACGCGGGTTCAGCCCGTTGGCGATGTTGCGCTCCACGTTCTCGACCACCACGATGGCGTCGTCCACCACGATGCCGATGGCCAGCACCAGGCCGAACAGCGACAGCGTGTTGATCGAGAAGCCGAAGCCCAGCAGCACCGCGAAGGTGCCCACGATGGACACGGGCACGGCCAGCAGCGGGATGATGGACGCGCGCCAGGTCTGCAGGAACACGATCACCACCAGCACCACCAGGGCCACGGCCTCCAGCAGGGTCATGATCACGGCCTTGATCGAGTCGCGCACGAACTGAGTGGGGTCGTAAACGATGGCGTAGTCGACGTCGGGCGGGAAGTCCTTCTTGAGTTCGTCCATCGCGGCACGCACGTCGGTCGACAACTGCAGCGCGTTGGCGTTGGGCGCCTCGAAGATGCCCATGCCCACCGCCGGCTTGTTGTTGAGCAGCGAGCGCAGCGCGTAACCGTTGGAGCCCAGCTCGATGCGGGCCACGTCACGCAGGTGCGTGATGCCGCCGTCGGCGTTGGTCTTGACGATGATCTTGCCGAACTCTTCTTCCGTGCTCAGGCGCCCGGGGGCGTTGACCGAGAGCTGGAAGGGTGCCTTGGTGTCGGGCGGTGCACCGACCACACCGGCAGCCACCTGCACGTTCTGCTCGCGGATGGCGGCCACCACGTCGGAGGCCGTCATGCCACGCTGCGCCACCTTCTGCGGATCCAGCCACACGCGCATGGCGTAGTCGCCGGCACCGAAGATCTGCACATCGCCCATGCCGTTCAGGCGGGCCAGGCGGTCCTTGATGTTGAGCGTGGCGTAGTTGCGCAGGTAGACGTCGTCATAGCTGCCCTTGGGCGACAGCAGGTGGACCACCAGCGTCAGGTTGGGCGAGGCCTTGACGGTCGTCACGCCGAACTGGCGCACTTCCTCAGGCAGTCGGGGCAGGGCGCGCTGCACGCGGTTCTGCACCTGGGTTTCGGCCTGCTCGACGTTGGTGCCGATCTTGAACGTGACGGTCAGCGTGAGCACGCCGTCGGTCGTGGCCTGCGAGGACATGTAGAGCATGTTCTCGACGCCGTTGATCTGCTCTTCCAGCGGGGCGGCCACGGTTTCGGCGATCACCGTGGGGTTGGCACCGGGGAACTGGGCACGCACCACCACCGAAGGCGGCACCACCTCGGGGTATTCCGAGATGGGCAGCTTGAAGATGGAGATCGCGCCCGCGATGAATACGAGGATGGACAGCACGGCCGCGAAGATCGGCCTGTCCACGAAGAATCGTGAAATGTTCATGAGGGGTTCCTCGCTGACTTATTGTTTGGCAGCGGCCGAGGCGCCACCTTGCGGCGCTTCCATCGGCACGACCTGCGGGGCCACGGGCGCACCAGGGCGCACGCGCTGCAGGCCATCGACCACCACCTTGTCACCGGCCTTCAGGCCCGACGAGACCACGCGCAGCGTGCCCACCGTGGTGCCCAGTTGCACGGGGCGGTACTCGGGGATGTTGTTGGCCGCCACCACGTAGACGAACTTGCGGTTCTGATCGGTGCCGATGGCGCGTTCGGCCACCAGGGTCGATGCCGCGCCGGTCGATGCATCAGCACCCACCTGCACCTTGGCGAACAGCCCCGGGGTCAGCAGCCCGTCCTTGTTGTCGATCACGGCGCGCATGCGCACGCTGCCGGCCTGCGGGTCGATCTGGTTGTCCACGAACTCCAGGCGGCCTTCGTGTGGCACGCCCTGCTCGTTGGCCAGGCCGATCCGCACCTTCAGCGCGCCGGGGTTGCTGCGGGCCAGCTTGCCCACCTGCAGGTAGGTGGCTTCATCGCTGTTGAAGCTCACGTACATCGGGTTGGCCGACACCAGGGAGGTCAGCACGGTGGTGCCATCCACCAGGTTGCCCACGGTCACTTCGGCCTTGCCGACGCGGCCGTCGAAGGGCGCGCGGATGGTGGTCCATTCCAGGTTCAGGCGGGCGGTCTGCAACGCGGCCTGGTCGGCGCGGGCCCCTGCGTCGAGCTGGCTCACGGTGGAGGTGCGCTCGTCGTAGTCACGCTGGGCGATGGCGTTCTCGGCCAGCAGGCGTTTGGAGCGGGCCTGCTCGGTGCGGGCCAGTTCCAGCTTGGCCTGCGAGCTGGCGGCGGCGGCTTCGGCGCGGGCCACTTCAGCCTGGTAGGGGCGTTGGTCGATCACGAAGAGCACATCGCCCTTCTTGACCAAGGCGCCGGGCTTGAGTTGCACGCGGTCGATGTAGCCGGACACGCGTGGGCGCAACTGGGCACGGTCGATCGCTTCGACCAGGCCGGAGAACTCGCGCTGCTCGGACACCTGGCGGGTGATCACTTCAGCGACGGAGACGGGCGCGGCAGGCGGTGCGCCACCGGGGGCGGCCTGGGCACTCTGCTCTTCACCACAGCCGGCAAGGGTGCCGAGGGCGAGCGCGGCAGCAAGGGCGCTCATGCTCAGAACGAAACGGGGTTGGACGGATTTCATGGAGATCGCTCCCGGGGTCGAAAGGGATTGGACGA
>CALAKR010000457.1 GCA_937923225.1 uncultured Aquabacterium sp.
TTGGCCTGTACGAGCCGCTGGGCGGCACTTTCCTGATCGGCGCCTGGCTGGGCCAGGAGATGGTCGGCATGATCGGCCTGGAGCGCCACAGCCTGCCCAAGCTGCGGCACAGCGCCGAGCTCAACAGCATGCTCGTCAAGCCCAAGCATTGCGGCAAAGGCATCGGCATGAGCCTGATCAAGGAGTGCCTGGCACAGGCCCGCAAGGCTGTCGGACTGGAGTTGCTTACCTTGCGCGTGAGCACAGACACCGCTGATGCCGTGCGCTTGTACGAACGTGCCGGCTTCAAGGCCTGCGGGGTCGTGCCACACGCTGTGCGCCTGATCGACGGTGCCGGCCAGGTCCGCTACGTCGACCGCCTCACGATGGCCCTGATCCTCTGATCAAGGCGGACGCTGCCCGCAGACTTCA
Source organism: uncultured Aquabacterium sp. (assembly GCA_937923225.1). Lineage (GTDB taxonomy): Bacteria > Pseudomonadota > Gammaproteobacteria > Burkholderiales > Burkholderiaceae_C > Aquabacterium. The sequence goes on from CALAKR010000457.1 coordinate 412, forward strand.
ACGCATCAGCGCGAGGCGTCGTAAACACCCCGGTTGGCCAGGGCATCCGCGCGCTCATTGCCCGGATCGCCCGCGTGCCCCTTCACCCAGCGCCAATCCACCTTGTGGCGTGAGGCCGCTGCCTCCAGTTGCTGCCACAATTCGGCATTCTTCACGGGCTTGTTGTCGGCGGTCTTCCAGCCACGGCGCTTCCAGCCCGTGATCCACTCCGTGATCCCCTTGCGCACGTACTCGCTGTCCGTGTAGACCACGACCTCGCAGGGCTTCTTGAGCACGCCCAAAGCCTGGATCACAGCCGTGAGCTCCATGCGGTTGTTCGTGGTGCCGTCTTCGCCGCCCCACATTTCCGTCTCGTGCGGGCCGCTGACCATCCAGACACCCCAGCCACCTGGCCCGGGGTTGCCCTTGCAGGCACCATCCGTGTAGACCACCACCTTGGGCGCCACCGTCTCACTCATCACGTCGAATCCGTTTGCGTGGCGGGCGCAGGCGCGCCCACCGATTGAACATGGCGGTTGGCCACCACGGCCGGCGCCGCCTGCGGAGCCACCTTGGCCCGCTTGAGCTTGCCCACCAGGCGCATGCCGCGCACGCGCTTGACGGCCACCACAAAATAAACCGAGCCCAGCACCGGCCACCAGCGTTCGCCCATGCGCTCCATCCACTCGAAGCGCGACCACCAGGCCGGGTTGCGCAGCATCGGCCGGTAGCAGCCGAAGCTGCCCCCTTCGACCTCCAGATCAAGCAGGCGCAGCCAGTCACGCAAGCGCCAGTAGGCGATGAACTCGCCCTGCGGCAGCACCATGGTCTGGCCCATGCCCCAGCGGCCCATGCGCTGGCGCATGCCCCACAGGCTGGCCGGATTGAACCCGGCGATCACCACCCGCCCTTCGGGCACCAGCACACGCTCCACCTCGCGCAGCGTGTCATGAGGATCCCGTGCCAGCTCCAGGCCATGGGGCAGCACGACCAGGTCCAGGCTGGCACTGGGAAAGGGCAACGATTCGAAATCGCAGCGCAGGTGAACGCCTTCGGTCGGCTGCAGCGCATCCGCAGGCGCGACCTCCACCGCCGGGCTCGGGGCCACCGGCACATCGGCCGGCGGCACCCAGCCCTGGTAGGCCGCATCCAGGGCCAGCCAGCGATGGGGCATGCGGTTGGCCCGCAGGGCATCGACCTCGGGCAAACCGAGCTGCAGCGCATGAAAGCCGAACACATCGGCGACTAGGCGGTCCATCTGAGCCTGCTCCCACTCGAGCAAGGCCCTGCCGGCGGGCAAGGCCAGCCAGGGATGCAACTCTATAATCGGTTCGACTTTCGTCATGAAACTGCTTGCCCTGCCCGCCTTCTCGGACAACTACATCTGGATGATCAGCGATGGTACTCGCGCCCTCGTGGTCGATCCGGGGGATGCCGCGCCGGTGCTGCAGGCCTTGCAAGACCAACAACTGGCACTGGCCGCCATTCTAGTGACCCACAAGCATGCGGATCACGTGGCCGGTCTGCCCGAGTTGCGGCGCATCGTTCAAGGCCCGGTCTATGGCCCTCGCCACGAGGCCATCAACGGCATCGACATCCCTGTGGGCGATGGCGACAACGTGCATGAACTGGGCCTGACATTCGACGTTTGGGACACCCCTGGGCACACCGCGGGGCATGTCAGTTACGTCGCGCTACCAGCCCAGGGTATGCCTTGGCCCCAGAGACTGGTATTCTGTGGGGATACCTTGTTTTCTGCTGGATGCGGGCGCATTTTCGATGGCACCGCAGAGCAATTGCTGCACTCGTTGGATCGCCTGGCTGATTTGCCGGCCGATACTTGGCTGTGCCCCACCCACGAATACACCGTGTCGAACCTGCGATTTGCCAGCGCTGCCGAACCGGGCAACCCCGATGTGGCCCAAGCCTTGGCGCACAGCCTGGCACTGCGCGCGCGCGGCGAGTACACGCTGCCCACCAACGTGGCCCGCGAACGGCTCATCAACCCTTACCTGCGCTGCCGCCAGCCGACGGTGGCCGCGCAAGCCCTGAAGCAAGGCGCGCCCGACGCCTCCGCCCTGTCGGTCTTCACCACCTTGCGTCAGTGGAAGAACACATTCACAGCATGAGCATCCTGCACACCCTACCCGCCCTGGGCCGATCGGCCTGCACCCTGCTCACCACCGCCTCCCTCCTTCTCCTGACCGCCTGCAGTTCGCTGGACCTGCCTTTCGCCAAGCGCGATGCAGCCGGCACGCTGGCCGATGCACCGCCCGCCAGCGGTCCAGCACCCGAGCCGCGCAACGCGCGCCTGGCGCTGGCCAACGCCTCCAAAGACAACGTGCCCCTGGCCGTCGAAGGTGCCCGCGCACCCAACGCGCCCTCGGTGATCACGCGCAGCCTGTCGCTCGATGCCCTGCGCGGCGGCAACACGGCCGCACCGGCCGTGAATGACGAGGACGAAGCCAAGGACGCCGCCGGCCCGCCGACGGACCCGCTGCGCCCCGAAGCCACGCTCAACCTCGATGACCGCGAAGCCGCCAAGGACCTGTGGGGCCGTGTGCGCCAGGGCTTCACCTTGCCACCGTTGGAATCCGAGCTGGTGGCCGACCACGAGCGCTGGTACGCCAGCCGACCCGACTACGTCCAGCGCATGACGGACCGGGCCAACCGCTACCTCTTCCACGTGGTCGAAGAGGTCGAGCGCCGCGGCATGCCGTCCGAGCTGGCGCTGCTGCCCTTCATCGAAAGCGCCTTCAATCCGCAGGCCCTGTCGTCGGCCCGTGCATCGGGCATCTGGCAGTTCATGCCCGCCACCGGCAAGGATTTCGAGCTCAAGCAGAACCTGTTCCGCGACGACCGCCGCGACGTGCTGGCCTCCACCCGCGCGGCCATGGACTACCTGCAGCGCCTGTACCGCATGTTCGGAGATTGGCACCTGGCCCTGGCCGCCTACAACTGGGGCGAAGGCAATGTGCAGCGCGCCATCGCCCGCAACACCAAGGCCGGCCTGCCCACCGACTACCTCAGCCTGAACATGCCGGCCGAGACGCGCCACTACGTGCCCAAGCTGCACGCCGTGCGCAACATCGTGGCCAACCCAGACAACTTCGGCCTGGCCCTGAGCCCCATCGAAAACCACCCCTACTTCGTCAGCGTGCCCATCCAGCGCGACATGGACGTCGCCCTGGCCGCGCGTTTGGCCCAATTGACACAGGCCGACTTCCAGGCGCTCAACCCGTCGATGAACAAGCCCGTCATCCTGGCAGCGGGCACCCCCCAGATCCTGCTGCCCTACGACAACGCCAGCAGCTTCATGCACAACCTGTCGCGCCACAAGGGCACGCTGGCCAGCTGGACCGCCTGGGTCGTGCCCAAGACGATGCGCCCCTCCGACGCGGCCAAGCGCCTGGGCATGAGCGAATCCGACCTGAGAGAGATCAACCGCATCCCGCCGCGCATGCTGGTCAAGGCCGGTTCGACCCTGCTGGTGCCGCGCTCGCAGCACCGCGAGCAGGATGTGTCGGAATCCGTGGCCGACAACGCCATGATGACGCTGGCCCCGGACCTGCCGCCGATGCGCCGCATGACCGTCAAGGCCCGCAAGCGCGACACCGTGGCCAGCATCGCCCGCCGCTACAAGGTGAGTGAAGCCCAAGTGGCCCAGTGGAACAAGGTGCGCGCAGGTGCCACCTTCAAGCGCGCCCAGGCGGTGGTGGTGTATGTGCCTGTGAAGGCCGCACGCGCCGTTGCCTCGCGTGACGATGACGATCGTCCCAAGGCCCGCAGCCGCTCGACCTCGTCGGCCAAGGCCAGCGCGAAGAACACGCGTGCCTCGACCAAGGTGGCGGCAAGCAAGCCCGCAGGCAAGGCCAAGGCCCGCCAGGTGGCGTCTTCGCGCAATCAGGGCAAAACCAAGGTAACGGCACCGAGCCGTCAGCAGCCGCGCGCCCGTGTGGTGGCAGCCAACAGCAACCCTTGAATTGGCTCAGCGGCGGTCCATCAGCGCGTGGGCGATGGTGCCCAGGTCCACGTATTCCAGCTCACTGCCCACGGGCACGCCGCGGGCCAGGCGCGTGACGCGCACACCGCGCTGCCGCAGTTGCTCCGACAGCACGTGGGCCGTCACCTCGCCCTCGGCGGTGAAGTTGGTGGCCAGCACCACCTCATCGACCACACCGTCGCTGGCGCGGTCCAGCAGGCGTGTCACGCCGATGTCGTGCATGCCCACGCCGTCCAGCGGGCTCAGGGCACCGGCCAGCACGAAGTACAGACCACGGTAGCTGCCGCTGCGTTCCAGCGCGGCCTGGTCCGCCGGTGTCTCGACCACGCACAGCAGGCGCGCGTCTCGGGTCGGGTCCAGGCAGGTGGCACAGATGCGGTCGCGGCTGAAGGTGTGGCAGCGCTCGCAATGGCCGATCTCATCGACCGCCTGCAGCAGTGACTGCGCCAGGCGCACAGCGCCATTGCGGTCATGCTGCAGCAGATGGAAGGCCATGCGCTGCGCCGATTTCTGCCCCACGCCCGGCAAGGCCCGCAAGGCCTCGATCAAGCGGTTGACGACGGGATCGGTCACGACAAGGCCTTCTGCGCGATCAGAACGGGAACTTCATGCCCGGCGGCATGGGCATGCCGGCCGTCAGCTTGCCCATCTTCTCGGCGGAGGTGGCCTCGGCCTTGCGCACCGCGTCGTTGAAGGCGGCGGCCACCAGGTCTTCCAGCATGTCCTTGTCATCGGCCAGCAGGCTGGGGTCGATGGTGACGCGCTTGACATCGTTCTTGCAGGTCATGATGACCTTGACCAGGCCGGCACCGGACTGGCCTTCCACCTCGACCAGGGCCAGTTCGTCCTGGGCCTTCTTGAGGTTGTCCTGCATTTGCTGGGCTTGCTTCATCAAGCCGGCCAGTTGTCCTTTGAGCATGGGGTGTGTCCTTTCGTTCAGATGCCGTGATTGTCCGCCATGGCGGCACGGGTGAGGTCAAAGTGGGGCGATCGATCCGCCCACGATCCGGGCGCCGGGGTATTGCGACAGCAGCGCATTGACCAGCGGATCCTGCTGGATCAGTGTTTCGGCGGCGGCCTGGCGGCCTGCGCGCGCGGCCTGTTCGCGCAATGCGGGTGTGTCCTTGGCCACGCCTGCCTCCAGTTCGAGACGGGACTCGTCGCCCAGCACCTTGCGCACGGCGGCGGTCAGGCGTTCCCGTTGCGTGTCACTGCGCAGCGTTTCGCGCTCGACACGAAGCTTCCAGACCGAGGTGCCGCCTTCGTCCTGCACGCCCACGCATTCAGCCTGCATGGCCAATTCGCGCACCAGGGCAGCCAGCAGGCCCTCCTGCTGCATGCGGGCCACCAGATCGGCCCAGCGGTCACCCAGGGGCGTCGTGGGCACGACCGGGACCACGGTGCGTTCCGGCACGAGCAAGGCGGCTGGCAGGGGCGCGTCAGGCTCAGAGGCTGGTCGCTGGGGCGTGGCCACCCGGGCGGGCCGCTCCTTGGGCAGGTCGAAAGACACATCCTGCCCGTAGGACGGTTCGTCATCGACGAGCGGGATATCCTGATCCCAAGGGGGGACATCGTCTGCCGCAGAGGGGCGTGCAGAGGCAACCGGTTCACGACGCGGCTCAGCAGGCGGCACAGGGCGCGCAACCGGCGGTGGCGCGACGGGCGTCGGGGCTTGCTGCGCCACAGGGCGGGCCTGAGGCATTGCCGGGCGGGGCTGCGAAGCCACGGAAGGCTGTGCCTGTGATGCCGGCGCCGGTACGGGTGCAGGTGGAGGTGCTGGTAGCACCCTGCGTTCGGCCACCGCTTCGCCGGCCAAAGGCCTGGGTGCGGCCGCCGCGAGCGGTGCCGTAGCCTGCTCGGAGGGCCCGGCCGGCTTGACAGCCACCGGGCCTTCAGCTTTTGGGTGGTCGCGACTCCCGTCCTGGGCCGGCTTGAAGGCCAGCCAGCGCAACAGGATCATCTGCAGGCCGGCGTGTTCGTCCGGCGCCAGGGCCAGCTCTGCACGGCCATGCAGCGCCAGGCTGTAGAACAGCTGACATTCGTCCGGCGCGAGGCGGCGCGACAGCGCCAGCCAGGGGGCCTTGTCGGGATCGCTCTCGGCCAGCCCAGGCACGCTTTGCAGCACCGCGATGTTCTGCAGGGCCGAGGCCAGGTCATCCAGCGTGCCCTGGGCCGACAGCCCCAGGCGGCGCAGGTTGTCACCCGCCTCGATCAGGGCCGGGCCATCGCCATTGGCCACGGCTTCCAGGATGGCCAGCACATGCTGACGATCCACCGAGCCCAGCATCTGGCGCACCACGGCTTCGTCCAGTTGCCCGCCGCCATAGGCGATGGCCTGGTCGGTGAGCGACAAGCCATCGCGCATCGAGCCCCGGGCCGCACGCGCCAGCAGGCGCAAGGCGCCCGGCTCGAAGGGCACGTGCTCTTGCGACAACACCTGCTCAAGGTGCTCGTGCACGGTCTGCATGGCCATGGGCCGCAGGTTGAACTGCAGGCAGCGCGACAGCACCGTCACCGGCACCTTCTGCGGATCGGTGGTGGCCAGCACGAACTTCAGGTAATCCGGCGGCTCCTCCAGCGTCTTGAGCATCGCGTTGAACGCGGTGTTCGAGAGCATGTGCACTTCATCGATCATGTAGACCTTGAAGCGCCCCACCACCGGCTTGTAGACCGCCTGGTCCAGCAACTGGGAGATCTCTTCGACGCCACGGTTCGACGCAGCGTCCATCTCGACGTAATCGACGAAGCGCCCGGCATCGATGTCACGACAGGGCTGGCACTGACCGCAAGGCGTGGCCGTGATGCCGCCCTGGCCATCAGGCCCCGTGCAGTTGAGCGACTTGGCCAGGATGCGCGACACCGTGGTCTTGCCGACACCCCGGGTGCCGGTGAACAGGTAGGCGTGGTGCAGCCGCTGCTGCGTGAGCGCGTTGGCCAGCGCCTGGACCACATGGCCCTGGCCCACCATGGCCTCGAAACTGAGAGGGCGGTACTTGCGCGCCAGAACCGTCGATGTCATGGCCGCGATTGTAGAGGCGCCCGGAGCACGCTCGCGCTGGCAGATGCTGCCCCCTCATTCATGGGGAGCAATTTGGACGGCTGGCGGGTTTAGGCCACAGATCTGGACCAAAATCCAGGCCTTTGATACGCCTGGATACATTTGCCGCGTGATTCGACCACAATGCCCCCTGAATCCGGCCTATCAATCCCCTGCGTCCGGATCTACAATTCGCGGCATCCAGACGCACGTTAAACGCCGCTCGGGTTTACCCCTGAGCGTGTTGGGCAGATGCTGACCGTGTCAAGAATCATATTTTTGTTCAGGTCCGAAATTTATTCGACGCATCGTCCCTGAATTTTTGCCCCTCTTAGCTTTTAAGGGCCAGCAGTCATGTCGTTCGAAAATTTGGGATTGGCTCAGCCAATTCTGAAAGCAATTTCGGAAGCCGGCTATGAAACGCCTACGCCGATTCAGTTGCAAGCCATTCCCGCGGTGCTCAGTGGCACCGACCTCCTTGCCGGCGCCCAAACCGGCACGGGCAAAACTGCGGGGTTTACCCTGCCTTTGCTCCATTTGATGTCGGGCGCGGGTAAACCACGCCCCCAGGAGCCCCGCCGCGTTCGCGCGCTGATTCTCACGCCAACGCGTGAACTGGCTGCCCAGGTCGAAGAAAGTGTCCGCACTTATTCCAAATACCTGCCGCTGCGCTCCATGGTGATTTTCGGCGGCGTGGGCATGAATCCCCAGATCGACGCCCTGCGCCGTGGCGTGGATATTCTGGTGGCCACGCCTGGCCGCCTGCTCGACCACCACCAGCAAGGCACGGTGGACCTGAGCCATGTCGAGTACTTCGTCCTGGACGAAGCCGACCGCATGCTGGACATGGGCTTCATCCACGACATCCGCCGTGTGCTGGCCATCCTGCCGGCCAAGAAGCAGAGCCTGCTGTTCTCGGCCACCTTCTCCGATGAGATCAAGGCCCTGGCCGAGCGCCTGCTCAACCAGCCCAAGAGCATCGAGGTTGCCCGCCGCAACGCCACGGCCGACACGGTCGAGCAGGTGGTGCACCCGGTCGATCGCGATCGCAAGAAGGAACTGCTGGCCCACCTGATCACCAGCAACAACTGGTTCCAGGTGCTGGTGTTCACGCGCATGAAGCACGGCGCCAACCGTCTGGTCGAGTTCCTGCAGAAGCACGACATCACCGCCATGGCCATCCATGGCAACAAGAGCCAGAGCGCGCGCACCCGGGCCTTGTCCGAGTTCAAGAGCGGTGATCTGCAGGTGCTGGTGGCCACGGACATTGCCGCCCGCGGCATCGACATCGACCAGTTGCCCCACGTCGTCAATTTCGAGCTGCCCAACGTGCCCGAAGACTACGTGCACCGCATCGGCCGCACCGGCCGCGCGGGCTCGGAAGGCCGCGCCATCTCGCTGGTGTGCATCGATGAAGAAGGCTTCCTGGCCGACATCGAGCGCCTGATCAAGCGCCCCATCCCGCGTGAGATGGTGAAGGGTTACGAGCCCGATCCGAACGCCAAGCCGGAACCGATCCAGCTGGGCCGCCGCGTGCTGCATGGCGGCGCCCGCCAGGGCGGTGATCGTGCCGGTGCTTCCGGTGGTCAGGGCCAGCCCCGCCAAGGCGGCCGCCCGGGTGGCCGCGCACCGCAAGGCAGCGGTGGCGCACGGCGTGGTCAGGGCGGCGGTGGTGACCGTAGCCGCTTCCGCTGAGTCTCAACTCAGCACGCCCCAGCAACAAAAAACCCGGCCTATGCCGGGTTTTTTGTTTCACTGCTCACGGGGCATTCACCCCGCGTGGCACTGAATCACTTCGAGGCAGCAGCCGAGGCGGCGGAAGCAGCCTTCTTGGCCTTCTTGGCGGCCTTCTTGGCCTTCTTGGCGTGGGCGGAAGCAGCCTCCGAAGCAGCCGGGGCGGCGGCAGGGGCAGTGGCTTCAGCAGCGAAAGCACCAACGGCGAACATGGAAGCGATCAGGGCAGCGGTCAGCTTTTTCATGGACTAGGCTCCAGAAAGGGTTGAAGTGAGATTGACTTCTAAAGTCAGGCCTGAAACCCAGGCCTGTGCGTGTTCAACGCAGGCCTCAAGAGCACGGTTGACAGCCATTCACACCCGGCAATCAACCTGACTGGAAGCTGAAAACATCTGCAGATTCAGTCAAAGCGCCCCTGGCGCAGCCACTTGGTGGCCACCCATTTCTCGCCCTGGAGTACGGGGGCGCCGCCATGCAGTGTCTTGGTGGCCGCCACGGGCTGGCTGTAGCTGAAGAACACGGCATGCCCTTCGATCGGGTGAACCGTGACGCCGGCATCCGGGAACACCGTGGCCCCGCCCTGCTCCGGCGTGTTCAGGTACATCACCACTGTGCCGACACGCTGCCCGCCTCGCCGCAGCACGGCCGCTGTGCCCGGCTGCACCGGATCGAAATAATCGAAGTGCGGTTTGTACTCGGCCCCCGGCGCGTAACGCAGCACCTGCAGGCCTTCGCCATTTTCAAGCGGCCAGTTCAGCAGCGCGGCCAAGCGGGCCTCGATGCGGCCCACCAGCTCGTTCTCGCCCCGGTTGAAGAACATGCCCTCGCTGGTGCGCGCGGCATTGACTTCGCTGCCACCGGTGGCGTGCACCACGGTTTCCGAGCGGGCCAGGCGGCCGGCTGCCAGCGCCCGCAGGCTCTCACACTCTTCGGCGGACAACAGGTCGGCAAACACCACGATGTTGGGATGCTCCATGCTGAGCACCACCCGCACCATGCGGTCACCCGCCCAGACCTGATGGCCGGCGCCTTCCGCCAGCGCAGGAACCGCCACGGCACTGCTCGCGGCCTTGCCCTGTGGGTCTGGCACCTGGCGATGCCCGTTCAACACCTCTTCCATCGCAGACATGGCGATGTCTTCCTGCCAGCCGCTGGCCTTCATCGCCTGCAGCACTTCGTCCGCGCCATGGCCTGCGCGGGCCTGGTCCACGATCCATTGGCGCAGTTCGTCGGTGATGACCTGGGCCGTTTCCGTCATGCGGCCTCCAGTTTGCGCCGGAACACCAGCCGATCTGCCTCGGAGGCTTCGGGCACGTGAGCGTAGCCTTCTGACTTGAAGCTGGTCAGCGCCTTGAGCGTGGTGGCACGCTTGAGGATGGCATGGCGGGCCATCAGGCCACGAGCCCGCTTGGCGTGGAAGCTGATGACCTTCCACTGGCCGTTCTTCCAGTCTTCGAACACGCACTCGACCACACGGGCCTTGAGCGCCTTGCGCTTGACGGCCTTGAAATACTCCTGCGAGGCCAGGTTGACGATGAGGTCGTCCTTCTGCTCAGCCAGCACCTTGTTGAGGTGTTCGGCCAGCGTGTCGCCCCACCAGGCGTACAGATCCTTGCCACGCGGGTTGGCCAGCTTGGTGCCCATCTCCAGGCGATAAGGCTGCATCCAGTCGAGCGGGCGCAGGATGCCGTACAGGCCGCTGAGGATGGCGACGTGGTCCTGCGCCCAATCCAGGTCGGCGGGCTTGAGCGAGGCGGCCTGCAGGCCCTCGTAGACATCGCCATTGAAGGCCAGCGCGGCCTGCTTGCTGTTGGCCTTGGAGAATTTGCGCGACCAGGCGCCGTAGCGGGCCACGTTGAGCTGCGACAGCGCCTCGCTGAGGTCCATCAAGGAGGCGATCTGTGCAGGCGTGTAGGGCTTGAGCACCTCGATCAGGGCGGCCGATTCATCCACGAACTGCGGCAGGGTGTGTCGGTCCGTGACCGGGGCGGTCTCGTAGTCCAGGCTCTTGGCGGGGGAAAGCAGAATCAGCATGTCAGGGCGCCAACGGCGCAGGCGGCAAAAACAGGGCGTGCGAAACCCCAAGCGTACCAGGGGTGTCACGCCAGAATGGGGCAAGCCTACAATCCGCAGTCCCTTCCCTGGAACCCCACCTCATGGCCCTGTACCGCATCAAAGACAAAGCCCCCGACGTGCACCCCAGCGCCTATGTGGCTGAATCGGCCGACGTGATCGGCCATGTGATCCTGTCCGAAGGCTCCAGCGTGTGGTCGCACGTGGCCATCCGGGGCGACAACGAGACCATCCGCATCGGCGAGCGCTCCAACGTGCAGGAGGGCTCCGTGCTGCACACCGACATCGGCTTTCCTTTGACGATCGGACAGGACGTGACCGTGGGCCACCAGGTGATGCTGCACGGTTGCACCATCGGCGACGGCGCCCTGATCGGCATCCAGGCCGTGGTGCTCAATGGCGCGGTGATCGGCAAGGGCTGCCTGGTGGCGGCCGGTGCCCTGGTGACCGAGGGCAAGGTGTTCGAAGAAGGCATGCTGATCATGGGCTCGCCGGCCAAGGCGGTGCGCCCCTTGACGGATGCCGACCGCATGCGCATGAACATCGGCACGGCCCTTTACGTGCAGAAGGCGACGGAGTACAAGACGGACATGGTCCGCGTGGATTGAGAAGAATCGATGAGCGACGAACTGCACAAATTCCTGTTTGAAGGCCTGCCCGTGCGGGGCATGCTGGTCCGATTGACCGACAGCTGGCGCGAGGTGCTGCGTCGGCGTGAGGGCTCCGAGCCCTTTGCCACACCGGTGCGCCAGTTGCTGGGCGAGATGGCCGCAGCCGGCGTGCTGATGCAGGCCAACATCAAGTTCAACGGGGCCGTGATCCTGCAGATCATGGGCGATGGCCCGGTGAAGCTGGCCGTGGCCGAAGTCCAGCCTGATCTGGCCTTCCGCACCACCGCCAAGGTGGTGGGCGATGTGCCAGCCACCGACAACGGCCATCTACCACTGGAAGTGCTGGTGAACGTGGGCGGCAAGGGCCGCTGCGCGATCACGCTGGACCCGAAGGACCGCCTGCCCGGCCAGCAGCCCTACCAGGGCGTGGTGCCGCTGCATGGCGATCAGCGCGAGCCCCTGCAGGCGCTCAGCCAGGTGCTGGAGCACTACATGCTGCAGTCGGAGCAACTGGACACCAAGCTGATCCTGGCCGCCGACGACGACATCGCCGCCGGGCTGCTGATCCAGCGCCTGCCCGTGCAGGGCGAAGGCAACCTGGGC
>CALAKR010000458.1 GCA_937923225.1 uncultured Aquabacterium sp.
CTCCGTCGGCTCCGAGGCCTACAACCAGAAGCTGTCGGTGCGCCGCTCCGAAGCCGTCAAGTCCTACCTGACCGGCAAGGGCATCGAAGCCAACCGCGTCTACACCGAAGGCAAGGGCGAACTGCAACCCGTGGCTGACAACAAGTCCGCTGACGGCCGCGCCAAGAACCGCCGCGTCGAAATCGAAGTGGTCGGCACCCGCGCCAAGTAAGCTGCCTTCGCTGTTCTCTGCAGGCCTGTTCGGGCCTGCCCGGAAAGCAAGCAACGAGAACCCCGCCCCGGCGGGGTTTTTTCATGCCTGGATGGCACCGAGCGGCCCCTGGGGTGCCACCTGTAACGGCACTTGTTGCTTTGTTTCTAGGGGGTTAGCATTGAACGCTTCCCCGCTCCTGCGGGAGGATCGCGCTGTCTGCCATGCCTGCCAGACCTGCCGTTCACCATGCCCCAACCTCCCTCCATTGAACCTGCCCAGGTGTCTTCCGTGCTGTCACGGCGCTCCACCGTGGCGCTGGTGTTCGCGATGGCGCTGGCGGGGGCGGCCGGCCTGGTGGCCTGGGGGCCGGTGAGCCTGGTGCCGCACATGCACCAGTTCGCCGATCAGCGCTCGCTGTGGGGCATGCCGTACAGCGTCAACGTGTGGTCGCACCTGCCGTTGCTGCCCATCGGGGTGTGGGGCCTGTGGCGGGTCAGCCGCCTGCCCGGTGATGAGCCCTTGCGCTGGGTGTGGGGCTGGTTCTTCTGCTGCCAGATGCTGGCCACCGTGGGTGGCATGGTCTACCACTGGAAGCCCAGTGATGTTTCCTTCATCTGGGATCAGGTGCCGCGCTCGGCGGCCTGCTCACTGTTCGCCGCGGCCTTCCTCGCCGAACGCATCGACCGTCGCTTCGGGCTGGGCCCGGCCATCGCCACCGCGCTGATCGCCACCTTGCTCGGTGGCATCTGGTGGCTCTACAGCCTGCACGTGTGGGGCGTGGGTGATCTGCGCCCACTGATCTGGCTGGAGTTGAGCCCCATCGCGCTGGTGGCCACGGGCGCCTGGACCCTGCACGGCCACCTGCTCTCACGCCAGGACTGGATGCGGTCGCAACTCAGCTTCGTGGTGGCGCAGACGGTGGACTGGGCCGACCGGCCCTTCTTCGACTGGACGGGCCAGGTGATCAGTGGCCACTCCATGCGCCACCTGGCGCTGGCGGCCTGCGTGGGCTGGGTGGCCTGGCGGCTGGGATCGGGCAGTGCGCGGCGCGTGCCGCACAACCAGCCCTTGCCTGCGGGTGTGATCCTGGGTGAGCCGGTGGTGGCTCAGACCAGCGCCACATCCTTCCCGGACAGCCGCTTGGCCAGCTGAGTGGCCAGGCGGTTGGTGGTGCCGTAGATCGACAACTGCGGATTGGCGCCCACGCTGGTCGGGAAGACCGAGCCATCGTGCACCGACAGATTGGACACATGCCAGTGCACGCCATCGGGCTGCACCACGCCGCGTTGCTCATCACCCGCCATGGCGCAGCCGCCCATCACGTGCGCGCTGCCGGCGCCCGTCAGGAAGGGGCGCATGTCGAACGCGTTGATGGCCTTCTGGGCTTCGGCCCAGCTGGTGTAGTACTTGCCCTGCTGGTGGTAGGGCAGCACCTTCTGTGCGCCAGCCGCGAACTGGATCTCGGCCATGCTCAGCAGCGAGCGGCGGAAGCCGTCGAGCACATAGGGCGTGAGCTGGTAATGCAGCAGCGGCGAGCCGTCCACGTTCAGGAACACGCTGCCGCCTTCGGATTCCGGGTGGAAGCCGTCGCGCATCAGCGAGAGCAGCATCTGCGTGTGCGGGTAGTGCTTGAGCCGCTCGGCCAGGTCACCGGCGATGCCGCCCAGCAGTACGGCCACCAGGCCCGGGTGGATGGGCGCGGCCTCGATCTTGTAGCCGATGGGGCCGTCCACCGGGCCGGTGTGCAGGAAGTGGTCGGAGTAGATGGACTGCGGCGCGCCCGTCCAGCCCTCGATCTTGTCGGCGTACACGGCCGACGAGAAGGACACCGGGTGCAGGAAGGTGCGCTTGCCGATCAGGCCGTGCGGATCAGGCGTGTCGGAACGCTTGAGCAGGGCGGGCGAGTTGATGGCACCGCCCGAGACCACGTAGTGCTTGGCGGTGATGGTCAGGACCTTGTCCGACACCTTGTCGCCGTTCTGGCGGATGCCCACGCACTTGAGTTGCTGGACCTGGCCATCCTTGATGGTGAAGGATTCGGCGCGGGTCTGGTAGTACAGGCGCGCGCCGGCCGTGAGCGCGGCCGGGATGGTGGTGACCAGCATCGACTGCTTGGCGTTGGTCGGGCAGCCCATGCCGCACGAACCGATGTTCCAGCAGCCCCGCACGTTGCGCGGGATCACGTGCGAGGGGATGTTCAGCTTGGTCGAGCCCGTGCGCAGCAACTCATTGTTCGGGTTGGGCGGCACCTCCCAGGCGGCCACGCCCAAACGCGTCTCGGCCTGCTGGAACCACGGGGCCATGGACTCGACGGTGTAGTCCTTCAGGCCGAAGCGGTCCTGCCAGTACTTGAGGGTGTCGGGCGGCGTGCGGAAGGAGCTGGTCCAGTTGATGACGGTGGTGCCGCCCACGCAGCGGCCCTGCAGGATGGCGACGCTGTTGTCGACGTTGGCCCGTGCCGCGCTCTCTTGGTAGAGGCTGGTGTAGGCCTCGGTCTCTTTCTGGTTGAAGTCGCTGCTGGTCTTGAGCGGCCCTTCTTCCAGCAGGATGACATCGAGGCCGGCGCGGGTGAGCACTTCGGCCGTGATGCCGGCGCCGGCGCCGGTGCCGACGATCACGACATCGCAGCTCAGCTTCTCGGGCAGGCCTTGCTCACCATTGAAGATCTTCCAGCCATGCTGCTGCATGCCGTCGCGAAAAACATCGGGCTGTTTGCTCATATCGCCATCGGGCCGGGGTAGCCCACATGAGACCAGTAGTCGGGGATCGTGAAGTAGGCCATGCACGTCAGGGCGCGCGCGGCCGCGTAGGAAATGTTGGGCACCAGGGAGTCGGATGACTGCAGTTCGCGCAAGGCCTGGATCACCTGCTCGTCGCTGGCATCGGCCCAGGAGGTCCACATGCCGGAGAGCATCCAGCGGGTGGGCGCGTTGGCCAGCAGGCCGGACAGCAGACTGATCTGATCACGCTTGGCCTTGGGCAGGCTGTTGATCAGCGCTTCCAGGTTGCCGAGGTAACGGGTCAGCATGGCCTCGCGCTCGGGCGTGCCCGCCGCGGGCAGCAGAGGGCCCAGCACGCCGCGGGCCACGGCCTTGAACACTTCGCGGCCGTGCGGCGTGAGGGCGCTGCCGTCGAAGCCTCGGCGAACCCAGATGCCGCCGCCGACGGCCGCACCGACGGCCACCACGGCCAGCGTTGTCTTGAGGAACCAGCGCCGTTTGGGCGACGCGGGGGAGGGCTGGGCAGTACTCATGGGCTGGCCGTGACGTATTTGGGGGACTCCACGTAAGCGAGGGATCATAAAGGGAAACATTTGATTCCAGATTGCCCTAAAGTACGGGAAGACCCCAGGAAGCCCCGCGTCTGAATGGCGCCTTAGGTGTGTGGAACTGTTGCAGAATGGCTGTAATTGTTTTGCGGACGCCCCCTGGGCGCTTTTTTTCGTTTTTTGAAGAATGAGGATGACAAGCATGGCAAGCGCGAAGCCCTGGCTGGCCCACTACCAACCCGGTGTGCCCGCCGAGATCGACCCGAGCATCTACAACTCGCTGGCCGATCTTCTGGATGAATCGTTCAAGAAGTTCGCGCGGCGTGATTCGGCGGCCTTCATGGGCGGCCGCTGGACGTTCGAGCAGTTCGACGAGGCCTCGAAGGTGATGGCCGCGTGGCTGCAGTCGAAGGGCCTGAAGCAGGGCGCCCGCGTGGCGCTGATGATGCCCAACGTGCCCCAGTACATGGTCGCGATCGCGGCCGTGCTGCGCGCCGGCTATGTGGTGGTCAACGTGAACCCGCTGTACACCCCGCGCGAGCTGGAGCACCAGCTCAAGGATTCGGGCGCCGAAGCCATCGTCATCCTGGAGAACTTCGCCGTCACGCTGCAGGAAGTGATCGACCGCACGCCGGTCAAGCACGTGGTGCTGGCCGCCATGGGCGACATGCTGCCCTGGGCCAAGGGCAAGCTGGTGAACTTCGTGGTGCGCCACGTCAAGAAGATGGTGCCCGAGTTCTCACTGCCCAACGGCAACGGCCGCCAGGTGATCCGCTTCAACGACATGATGGCCCAGGGCGCCAACGCCAAGTTCACGCGCCCCACGATCAAGCCCAGCGATGTGGCCTTCCTGCAGTACACGGGCGGTACCACCGGCGTGTCCAAGGGCGCGACGCTGCTGCACAGCAACATCGTGGCCAACATCCTGCAGGTCGAGGCCTGGTTCAAGCCCGAACTGGACAAGAACGGCAACGAGCAGCTGGTGGGCGTGTGCGCACTGCCGCTGTACCACATCTTCGCGCTGACGGCCTGCTACATGGTGGGCGCGCGCATGGGCAGCCTGAACATCCTGATCGCCAACCCGCGTGACATCCCCGGCTTCATCAAGACGCTGCAGGGCTTCAAGGTGAACCAGTTCCCGGCCGTGAACACGCTGTACAACGGCCTGGTGAACCACCCTGATTTCAACAAGCTGGACTTCTCCGGCCTGCGCGTGTGCAACGGCGGCGGCATGGCTGTTCAGCAGGCCACGGCCGACAAGTGGAAGCAGGTCACGGGCTGCCCGATCGTGGAAGGCTACGGCCTGTCGGAGACATCGCCGGTGGCCACCATCAACCGCCTGGACAACACGGCGTTCAACGCAGCCATCGGCCTGCCGGTGCCTTCGACCGAGATCGCGATCCTGGACGATGCCGGCAATGAGCTGGCCATCGGCGAGGCTGGCGAGATCGCCATCCGTGGCCCGCAGGTGATGGCTGGCTACTGGAACCGCCCGGACGAGACCGCCAAGGTCATGACGGCCGACGGCTACTTCCGCACCGGCGACGTGGGCGTGATGGACGCCACCGGCCTGTGCAAGATCGTGGACCGCAAGAAGGACATGATCCTGGTGTCGGGCTTCAACGTGTACCCCAACGAGGTGGAGCAGGTGGTGAACCTGCACCCGGGCGTGGTGGAGTGCGCCGCTGTGGGCGTGCCGGATGCGAAGTCGGGCGAGGCGGTGAAGCTGTACGTGGTCAAGAAGGACCCGACGCTGGCCGAGGAAGACCTGGCGCGCTTCTGCAAGGAGCAGCTGACGGGCTACAAGTGCCCGAAGTACATCGAGTTCCGCGACGATCTGCCCAAGACGAACGTGGGCAAGATTCTGCGGCGCGAGCTGCGGGATGAGCAGAAGAAGGCTGCTTGATCGCTGTTCTGTAGCTGCTTGCTGATGGGGAAGGGCCGCTGTTTTTGCAGCGGCTTTTTTCTTGGTTCTTGTTCTTTGCCTGCTGGGGGTGGGGCGCTTTGTCGGGGCAGCGCGGGGCGCGGGATGTGGAGGTGGCCGGCCGGGCTTCAATGTTGGCGGTCACGCCTGCGGCGTGACTGCCTTGCGATGCTCACGACGAGGTGGTGCAGCCCAACTCACTGCGCGCCCTGTGGGCGCTACGTTCAAACATGGTCTGCAAGTCAGATGGACGAAGCACGCGCTGCGCGC
>CALAKR010000459.1 GCA_937923225.1 uncultured Aquabacterium sp.
CACAGCCACCAGGTGGACCACAGGTAATCGGGCAGCACCGTGTCAGCCAGGTGGGCCCAGGTATCGCCCGTGCCCGGCAGGAACACCTGCGCCACCACCGCCAACACCGGCACGATCAGCAACGTGCCGACCAGCACGGCCAGCACCACCAGCCAGGAGGTGGTCAGGCGCGGCTTGGCGGTGCGAAGGGGCGATGTGGCCAGGGTCATCATGGGCAGCGGGAATTATCATCGCAGCCTCAGATCCTGTTCAGCCTCATGTCCGTCGCTTCCCACCGCACACTGCCGCCCTCTCCACCGCAAGGCCCCGGCTGGCTGATCGTGCAGGACCTGTCCTTGCGCTATGGAGCCAAGGCCGTGGTCGATGGGCTGGGCTTCTCGCTGCCCAAGGGCGTGATCGCTTGCCTGCTGGGCCCCTCGGGTTGCGGCAAGACCTCGGTGCTCCGGGCCCTGGCAGGCTTCGAGCCCATCACGAGCGGCAAGGTCATGCTGGGCGATCGGCTGCTGAGCGCACCGGGGCAGATGCTGCCGCCCGAGCAGCGCCGCATCGGCATGGTGTTTCAGGATTACGCCCTGTTCCCCCACCTCACGGTGGCACGCAACGTGGGCTTCGGGCTGCAGAGGCGTGCCGATGCGCCAGCGCGTGTGCGCGAAATGCTCGACATCGTGGGCCTGGCCCATGCGGCCGACCGCCATCCGCACGAACTCTCAGGCGGCCAGCAGCAGCGCGTGGCACTGGCCCGCGCCCTGGCGCCTCAGCCCGAAGTGCTACTGCTCGACGAGCCCTTCTCGAACCTGGATGTGTCCTTGCGCGAACGGCTGGCCGGCGAGGTGCGCGAGATCCTCAAGGCCACGCAGACCACGGCCGTGATGGTGACGCACGACCAGCACGAGGCCTTCGCCGTGGCCGATGTGGTGGGCGTGCTGGCCGAGGGGCGGCTGCAGCAATGGGACACCGCCTATGCGCTGTACCACCAGCCGGCCAACCGCTTCGTGGCGGATTTCGTGGGGCAAGGGGCGTTCGTGCATGCGCTGGTGCTCGATGCGCAGCGCCTGCGGCTCCAGATCGGCGAGGTGCAGGGCGAGGATGCCGTGGTCACGACCAGCCACGCCCTGCCGTTCGCGCCGGGCACCACAGTCGAGGTGCTGCTGCGCCCCGACGACGTGCTGCACGACGATGCCAGCCCCATCCAGGCCCGCGTGGTGCACAAGGCCTTCAAGGGTGCGGAGTTCCTGTACACGCTGGCCCTGGCCGACGGGACGCGGCTGCTGTCACTGGTGCCCTCGCACCACGACCATGCCGTCGGCGAAGCCATCGGCATCCGGCTCGATGTGAGCCATGTGGTGGCCTTCGAGGCAGCGCATGGCAGCATGTCGCAGCGCGATGGTCGGTCACTCGGCAAAGCGCAACAAGAATAGCCATAATGGGAGCGGTCTTGCCCATTGGGGCAGGGCTTCACTGCAACGGGAGAGTCCGGCCCCACAGGCCGGCGCCGAAGGAGCAACCGCCCCGGAATCTCTCAGGCCCCCGGACCGTTGCCGTGACCACACTCTGGAGAGCCGCCACGGTTGTTTCACCGCAGGCGCACCGTAGGAGCAAGGGTGCCCATCGCAGCGCGAAGGCATCTGAATCTCTCAGGTCGACATACAGAGGGGCTCGAAGGGATCACGCAGATCCCGTCGACCCGCGACCTCAGAGAAAGAAGCTCCTCATGAAGCAACACGTCATGGTTCTTGGCGCCGGCATCACCGGCGTCACCACAGCCTATGCACTGGCCCGGCAGGGCCACCATGTCACCGTGGTCGACCGACAGCGCTACCCGGCGATGGACACCTCCTTCGCCAACGGGGGACAGCTCTCGGCATCTAACGCCGAGGTGTGGACACACTGGAGTACCCTGCTCAAGGGCCTGCGCTGGATGGCGCGGCGTGATGCCCCTTTGCTGATCCACCCCGCGCCGACCTGGCACAAGCTGCGCTGGTTCGCCGAGTTCATGGCGCAGATCCCGCACTACCGCGCCAACACCATCGAGACGGCACGGCTGGCGATCTCCGCACGCCACGTGCTGTTCGACTGGGCCGATCGCGAAGGCATCGACTTCTGTCATCGGCGCGAAGGCATCCTGCATGTGTACCGTGACCGTGCCGGCTTCGAGCATGCGGCCAAGGTCACGCGCTTGCTGGCAGAGGCCGGGCTAGAGCGGCGTGCCGTCACGCCCGCAGAGATGCGCGCCATTGAGCCGACGTTGCACGGGCGCTTTCATGGAGGTTTCTTCACCGAGAGCGACAGCACGGGTGACATCCACCTGTTCACCACCGGCCTGGCCCAGGCTGCAGCGCGTTTGGGTGTCGAGTTCCGCATGGACACCGAAGTGACGCGCCTGAAGTGGGCCGGCCAGGTGCGGGCCACCCTGCACAGCCGAGGGACCCACATCACGCAGGCCTTCGATGCCGTGGTGGTGTGCGCCGGCGCGGCCAGTCCGGCCTTCGCTGCACAGATGGGCGACAGCGTGAACATCTATCCCGTCAAGGGCTACTCCATCACCGTGAACCTGTCGGACGCCGCCAGTCAGTCCGCCGCACCGCGTGTGAGCCTGCTCGACGACGAGACCAAGCTGGTGAGCAGTCGACTGGGCGTGGACCGTTTCCGCGTAGCCGGTACCGCCGAGTTCTGCGGCTTCAACCGGGACATCCGCCAAGACCGCATCCAGCCCTTGATCCGCTGGGTCGAGCAGTGTTTTCCGGGGGTATCCACGCGCAGCGTGGTGCCCTGGGCCGGCTTGCGCCCGATGACACCCAGCATGCTGCCGCGCGTGGGCCGGGGTCGGCACGAGAACGTGTTCTACAACACCGGCCACGGCCACCTCGGGTGGACGCTGTCGGCGGCCACGGCGGACATGGTGTCGCAGTTGATCAGCACCCAGTTCGCCGCCAAGCCATGGCCAAGTGGACGCGTCAGCGAGGCCGCCGTGTCGCCCGGGCAGTGATCACGCAGCGGCGGGCGCCTGCTGCGCCACATCCACCCACTCGGCCTGCACCAGCTGCGCCAGATATTGAGGCGCGATCCGCAAGGCCGAGTCGACGGAACCCGCCGCAGGCAGCACCTCGGCAAAGCGCCGCAGGGACACATCAACGAACACCTTGAGCGGCGCCGGCAGGCCGAAAGGGCAGACACCGCCCACGGGGTGGCTGGTCCAGTGCACCACCTCCTCGGCATTGAGCATCTTGGCCTTGCCGCCGAAGTGCTCCTTGAAGCGGCGGTTATCCAGCCGGCAATCACCGCCCATCACCAGCAGGATCACCTCGTCCTTGAGCCACAGCGACAAGGTCTTGGCGATCTGCGCGGGCTCGACCCCGTGCACCCGCGCGGCATCGGCTACCGTGGCCGTGGTCTCGGTGGTCTGCAGGATCGCGATGTCGGGCGCGTGCTGCGCGATGAAGGTCTGGACGGATTGGAGGCTCATGCCCGCATTGTGGCGCCGCTCAGCGGCAGGCCGTCTGCGCCTGAGGATCGGCGGCATCGGCCGCTTCGGCCGAATCTGCCGGCTTGGGCAAGGCAGACGCCGGCAGTCCGAACACGTGGTCGAAGGCCAGGTTGAACAGGAAGGTGTAGACCATGAAGAACAGCATCAGGCCCAGGTCATAGACAAAGGCTTCCCACAGGCTCAGGCCCAGCAGGTAGGCGAACAGGGGCACCAGCATCAGCACCAGGCCGAACTCGAAGCCCAGCGCATGCACCACGCGGCGCAGCAGGCTGCGGCCCTTCTTGGTCTGGCGAGCCTCCCAGTACTCGAAGCCGGTGTTGTAGGCCAGGTTCCACAGCAACGCGATGATGGATGAGGCCACCGCCGCCACTCCGGCGTACACGAACGGCCGCTCAGAAATCAGCGAGAGCAGGAAGCTGCTCATGCACACGGCGATCAGCTCGAACAGGGTGACGTAGACCAGCTTGCGCTTGAGACCTTGCATAGGAATCCAGAAAGACCGGGGCTGCCCCGGGAGTTGTCATGGCCCGAACTGTATATCTGCCTTTCTGACGAAAAAAGTTAGAATATTTCAGATAATCTGACAGATCAAATACATGAAAGCCGGCTTCGACAGCGACAACGTGCAGGTCTTCCTGGCGGTGCTGGACCGCGGCTCCTTCTCGGCCGCCGCCCGGGCGCTGGGCCGCGTGCCCTCGGCCGTGAGCATGACCATCGCGCAGCTCGAGGCCGAGCTGGACCTGGCCTTGTTCGACCGCTCCGGGCGCGAACCCACGGCCACCGCTGCGGCCAAGGCACTGGAGCCGGCGGCCCGGCAACTGGCGCACCAGTTGCGCATGCTGCAGGGGCAGGCCCTGTCCCTGCACCAGGGGCTGGAGCGGCGGTTGAGCCTGGCCATCGCGCCGGAACTGCTGGCCGCATCCTGGAAGACGCCCCTGGGCATGCTGGCCGAGCAGTTCCCCTCGCTGGAGGTCGAGATCCTGACCGCCCCCCAGGCCGATGCCCTGCAGATGCTCCACAGCGGCTGCGTGCAATTGGCGCTGGTGTTCGAGCGCACCGCCATCGACGAGAAAGAAGGCTTTCAGGAGTTCAGCAGCGAAACCCTGACGGCCGTGATCGCTCCGGCGCTGCTGGCCACCCTGGGGCACAAGCCACGGCTGAGGCCCGCCGACCTGCTGGAACTGCGCCAGGTGGTGGTGATGGGGCGCGACGAGGAAAACGTCGACCCCCGCCTGCTGCTGTCACGCCATGTCTGGCGCACGGACAACCCGCAGACCGCGCTGACCCTGGTGCAGTCAGGCCTGGGCTGGGGCTACCTGCCCCGCTCGCTCACCGCCACGCACCTCGGGCCCGATACCCTCACCGAGATCTGCTTCGACAACATGTCCAACGAGGTGCCGCTGTGGGCGGACATCGTCTGGATCAAGGAACGCCCGCTGGGCCTGGGCGCACAGCGCTACATCGAGCTGATGCGGCAGGCGCATCCCCGCCCCTGATCCGGGCGATGTGCAAGCACTGCGGAACAAAACACCCGCCCCGCGGTCGCACCTTGCAGATCCCCTGTCCTGAAAGCCCCAGATGCACGCGATGAACATCGGCCAGGCCGCCAAGGCGTCCGGCGTATCGGCCAAGATGATCCGCCATTACGAAAGCGTCGGCCTCTTCCCGGAGGCCCGCCGCACCGATGCCGGCTACCGCCAGTACACCGACAAGGAGATCGGCACACTGCGCTTCATCCGCAGTGCGCGCGATCTGGGCTTCTCCATCGAACAGATCCGCGCCCTGCTGGGCCTGTGGCAAGACCAGCAACGCCCCAGTCGCGAGGTCAAGGCACTGGCCCAGGCCCACATCGACGAGCTGGACGCCAAGCTGCGCGAGATGCAGGCGATGAAGGCCACGCTGGAACACCTGGTGCACTGCTGCAGCGGCGACGACCGCCCCGATTGCCCCATCATCGACCGGCTGGCACAGCCACCAGCCAGCAGCAGCGCGGCCACCGCGGCCTGCCATGCGGGCCACACCGCCTCCGCTCCCGCCCCTGGGCAACACGATTGCAGCAAGAAGGCTTGACCTTGCCCACGTGGGAAGGTCTAGACTGGCACCCGTGATGAAGATGCTGCGCGTGTGCCTCCTGCTGATGCTCGTGGTACTGCTCCCCTGGCGGGGTGCGGTGGCTGCGGCCATGCTGTGCCCGCCTGCCAGCATGCCGGCCTCGCATGGCGCGCATGGTGAGCACAGCCATCACGATGCGCTGCCCCTAACTACTGACGATGGACCGGCCGATCTGCCGGCGGAGCACCATGATCACCAGGGGCATCACGACCGCGTCCACTTCATCGCCGACGAGACCAGCGACACCCAGCAAGCCCACGACAACACCCCGCCACCTGCCGCCGATGGCAAGTGCCAGCTCTGCGCGGCCACCTGCGCCCTGAGCACCCTGCCCGCGCCCGCTCCCGACCTGCCACAGCCCCCCGCCGCGGCGGCCTCTGCCTTCCCGCCGTTCGTGGCCCCTGCACCGGATTTCCTCTCCGGCGGCCAGGAACGCCCACCCCGAAGCATCTGACGCCTGCCAGGCCTTCGCGCAAGGCCAGCGTCCCTGTGTGCATGCGCCATGGCGCGGCACGCGGGCATCCCACCGGTCGCCGATCACCTCCAGGCGCACCGGAGTTCAAGATGCTTCCCCCCATGATCACCCACTCCTTACGACGGCGCTGGCAGGCAATGGCCTGCGCCATGGCCGTCACGCTGCTCAGCGGCTGCGCCGCCTTCTCGCCCGACGGCGGGTTCGGCACCGTGTCCGACCTGGCCCGCGAACGCACAGGGCAGGCTGCCGCCTGGCAACGCAATCCTGATGCTGCCAACAGCTCAGCAGCGCGTGTAGCCGAACTGCTGCGCCAACCCTTGAGCCCCGACAGCAGCGTCGAGATCGCCCTGCTGAACAACCCAGGCCTGCAGGCCCGCTTCGCCGACCTGGGCGTGGCCGAGGCAGACCGCGTGCGTGCCGGCCGCCTGGCCAATCCGCGCATCGGCTTCGGCCGCATGCACGGCGGCGGCAACACCGAGATCGACCGCTCGGTGATGTTCGACATCCTGGGCCTGCTCACCCTGCCCGCCACCTCGCAGCTGGAGCAGCGCCGCTTCGAGCGCATGCAGCTGCAGGCCGCGTCTGACGCCGTGGCCGTGGCCCAGCAGGCACGCCAGGCCTTCTTCCAGGCGGTGGCCGCCGAGCAACTGGCCCGCTACCAGGCCCAGGTGCAGGAAGCCGCCGATGTCTCCAGCGAGCTGGCCCGGCGCATGCAGCAGGTGGGCAACCTGAGCCAGCTCGATCGCCTGCGTGAGCAGGCCTTCGCGGCCGAGGCCCAGGCATCGCTGTCACGCAGCCGGCAACGGGCCCTGGCCGCACGCGAGCACCTGGTACGCACACTGGGGCTGCCCGATGCTTCTGTGACGCTGCCGGAGCGCCTGCCTGATCTGCCCACCGCCCCCCATCAGCCCAAGGACGTCGAGCAGACCGCGCTGGACAGGCGCCTGGACGTGCAGATGGCCCGCCGCTCCATAGATGCAACAGCCCGCTCGCTCGGCTTGACCAAGGCCACCCGCTTCATCAATGTGCTGGAACTGGGCTATGCCAACAAGAGCAGCAGCGGCGCCGCGCGCGAGAACGGCTACGAGGTCGAACTGGAACTGCCGCTGTTCGACTTCGGCAGCACACGCGCCGCACGGGCGGAAGCGCTGTACATGCAGTCCCTGCACCAGGCGGCTGAAGTGGCCGTGACCGCCCGTTCCGAGGCGCGCGAGGCCTACGCCGGCTACCGCGGCGCCTATGAGCTGGCCCGCCACTACCGTGACGAGGTGATCCCGCTGCGCAAGCGCATCTCCGACGAGACCCTGCTGCGCTACAACGGCATGCTGATCGGCGTCTTCGAGTTGCTGGCCGATGCGCGCGAGCAGATCGGCAGCGTCACCGCGAGCATCGAGGCCCTGCGCGATCACTGGCTGGCCGACACGCACCTGCAGGCCGCGATGGCCCTGCCGCTGGCCAGCACCACAGCACCAGCACCTGCCGCGCCACCCGCCAAGCCGCCTCAAACACACACCCATCAGCCCCCCCCCGAAAGCCAGCCATGAGCCAGCGCCGAGACTTCTTCAAGACCGCAGGCGCCCTGGCCCTGGGCGCCACCGCCGTCAGCCGCGTGGGCGCGGCCTCCCTGCCCGAGGCGGTGGTGCAGACCTCCGCCGTCACGCAACCGCCACCGCTCCCGCCCAATGGCCGCCCCTTCAACCCAGTCGTCACCCTCAACGGCTGGAGCCTGCCCTGGCGCATGAAGGATGGCGTCAAGGAGTTCCACCTGGTGGCCGAGCCCGTGGTGCGTGAACTCGCGCCCGGCATGACGGCCCGCCTGTGGGGCTACAACGGCAGCAGCCCCGGCCCCACCATCGAGGCGGTCGAAGGCGACCGCGTACGCATCTTCGTGACCAACAAGCTGCCCGAACACACCACCGCGCACTGGCATGGCGTGCAGTTGCCCAGCGGCAAGGACGGCGTGGGCGGGCTCACGCAGCCGCACATCCCGCCGGGCAAGACCTTCGTCTACGAGTTCACCCTGCAGCGCCCCGGCACCCACATGTACCACCCGCATGCCGACGAGATGGTGCAGATCGCCATGGGCATGATGGGCCTGCTCATCGTCCACCCGAAGGACCCGCGCCAGTACAAGGTGGACCGGGATTTCGCCTTCCTGCTGGGCGCCTACGACATCGAACCCGGCAGCGCCACGCCCCGCGTGAGCGAGATGACCGACTTCAACCTGTGGACCTGGAACAGCCGCGTCTTCCCGGGCATCGACCCGCTGGTGGCCCGCACGGGCGATCGCGTGCGCATCCGCGTGGGCAACCTCACGATGACCAACCACCCCATCCACATGCACGGCCCCAGCTTCGAGGTGACGGGCACCGATGGCGGCTGGGTGCCCAAGGCCGCGCGCTGGCCCGAGGTCACCACCGACATCGCCGTGGGCCAGATGCGCGCCATCGAGTTCGACGCCATCGCGGGCGACTGGTCCATCCACTGCCACAAATCGCACCACACGATGAACGCCATGGGCCACAAGGTGCCCAACCTGATCGGCACCGACATGCGCGGCCTGGGCCAGCGCATCGGC
This sequence comes from uncultured Aquabacterium sp., assembly GCA_937923225.1. GTDB lineage: Bacteria > Pseudomonadota > Gammaproteobacteria > Burkholderiales > Burkholderiaceae_C > Aquabacterium. The sequence goes on from CALAKR010000459.1 coordinate 8,650, forward strand.
CAATTGATCCCGGGCTACATGGTGATGGGCGACACGGGCATGGCCGGCATGGCCGAGATGGACATGGCCCTGCCCGAGAACACCCTGCCGATGATGATGGGCAACGGGCCTTTCGGCTCACTGGAGATGGGCGGCATGTTCAGCGTGGTGAAGGTGCGCGACCACATCAAGCCTGGGGACTACAAGGATCCCGGCTGGTTCCAGCATCCCAAGGGCACGGTGGCCTACGAGTACGCGGGTGAGACCCTGCCGGCTCCCCGGGCCACACCTGCGGCCAAGGCGGACGACACCACGATGTCCGTGCGCAAGCCTGGCAGCGCTGCGGGCCAGGCCGGTCACGGCGGACACAAGGGACATCACCACGGGCATTGACACAGTCCCGGCCCCACAGCAGACCGGCCTACCAGGGCCGGTACAGGTGATCAGCCGGCAGCCCCAGGCGGTGGCAGGCCTGCACCGCCGGGCTGTCGCGCAACAGCAGGCGGTCGGCCAGGCGCCCGCCCAGGTGCAGCACGGCGCGCTGCCAGGGGCGCAGGCGCCATTCGTCGCCCAGGCCCAGGCGCTCGCGCACCCAGGGCGGCACCAGCTCGACCGCGGCCTTCACCAGCAGGCGCTGCCCATAGCGCCCGATGCGCGGCAGGATCGGCGCACGCTGCATGATCTCGAGGAACTCGAAGACGATGGGCGATGCCTCCAGCCGTGGTGCCATGGCCTCGAACATGGCCTGCATCTCCGGCAGCGAGGTGGGCGCGTTCACCGCCCCATACAGCCGCGACGACTCACGGCTCTCCGCGTAGAGCTGGCCGCGTTGCGCATCGTCCAGCGGCCGCACATAGGCGCTGTAGGCCTCCACGAAGCCGAAGGATGCCGTGGCCTGTACCCAATCGAGCAGTTCAGGGTCATCAGCGCGGTAAGGCACGCCCGTCGGCGTGACGCCCTGCACCTGCGCGTGCAGGCGGCTCACCCGCGCGATCATGGCCTCAGCCTGCTCACGGGGGCCGTAGACCGTCATCATGGCGGCCAGCCCCGTGCTCTGCAGTCGTGCTACCGGCGTCCGCCGAAAGCTGGTGTGCTCCCACACGCCGGTACGCACGCCGGGCTCGGCCAGTTCCAGGATCACGGCGGCGATGCCGCCAATGGCCAGCGCCAGCGGGTTCTTGAAGATGCGCCACGACAGCGAATCGGGCGGCAGCAAGGAAGGCGCACCCGCCGGCGCGCTGAAATCGACCGGCGGGCGACCTGGCGGCTGGATGAACCCCCTGGCGAATCGTTCGACCGGACGCTGCAATGGCGCCGGCAGGATCAATGCCTTCATGAGCTTCATGCTAAAGCCGCCCTCTTATCCTGATGTGACGCAGGGAGACTGC
>CALAKR010000460.1 GCA_937923225.1 uncultured Aquabacterium sp.
CCAGGCCCACCCCTGCCAGCAGGCTTTGATTGATTGCCACGGCTCGCAGTGCGGCTTCTGCACGCCCGGCTTCGTGATGTCGCTGTGGAACATGTACCAGCACCACGACCATGCCGTGTCTCGCGAAGACGCGGCCGATGCGCTCAGCGGCAACCTGTGCCGCTGCACCGGCTACCGCCCGATCCTGGACGCGGCCGAGCAGATGTACAAGCTGCCCCGCGTGGCGCTGGACCTGGCCCCCGTGGCCGAGGCCCTGCAGCGCCTGCAGGCCGAGGACACCGGCACCTTCATCTACGAGGCCCGAGACGCGGCCGATCCTTCGCGCACCGCGCGCTTCATCGCGCCGCGCACGCTGGATGAGCTGGCCCGCTGGCGCGCCGCCCTGCCCCAGGCCCGCCTGCTGGCCGGCGCCACCGACATCGGTCTGTGGGTGACCAAGCAGTTCCGTGCTTTAGGCGACATCATTTACCTGGGTCGCGTGGACGAGCTCAAGACGATCAAGCCCTGGGGCCCGGCCGACGCACCGGAAGGCTTGGAAATCAACGCTGGCGCCTCGCTGGAAGACGCCTGGGGCCTGCTGGCCAAGCACGTGCCAGCCCTGCGCGAGATTTGGCTGCGCTTCGCCTCGCCGCCGGTGCGCCACGCCGGCACCCTGGGCGGCAACATCGCCAACGGCTCGCCCATCGGCGACAGCCCGCCGGTGCTGCTGGCCATGGGTTCCGAGATCGTGCTGCGTCATGGCGAGGCCACGCGCACCCTACCCTTGTCCGAGTTCTACCTGGACTACATGAAGAACGCGATGCAGCCCGGCGAGTTCGTGCAGGCGCTGCGCGTGCCGCTGCCCGCCGCCGGCTCTGCCCTGCGCGCCTACAAGATCAGCAAGCGCCGCGACAGCGACATCTCCGCCGTGTGCGCCGGGCTGTGGCTGCGCCTGGATGGCGACACCATCGCCGAGGCCCGCGTGGCCTTCGGTGGCATGGCCGCCACCGCGCGCCGCTCCCCTTTGGTCGAAGCCGCACTGGTAGGCCGGCCCTGGACGGAAGCGACCCTGCGCGCCGCCCAGGCCGCGCTGGCCCAGGATTTCACCCCCTTGAGTGACATGCGCGCCACGGCGGCGTATCGTCAACGTGTGGCGGCCAACCTGCTGGAACGCTGGTGGCTCGAAACCCGCCCCGCATCGCCCCTGAAGGCCGATGTGATCCAGGTGTGGCCCGCCACGGTCTGAGCGCAGGAGGTACACACCATGAACCAGACCGTCGAACCCTTCCTGAAGCAGGCAGCCAGCGCCGCCGGCCAGAGCAAGCACCACGAATCCGCGCACCTGCATGTCACGGGCAGCGCGCCCTACACCGACGACATCCTCGAGCTGCAAGGCACGCTGCACTGCGCCCTGGGCCTGTCGCCCGTGGCCCACGGCGAGCTGCTGGGCATCGACCTGGACACCGTCAAGGCCATGCGGGGCGTGGTGGCCGTGATCACCGCCGCCGACATCCCTGGTGTCAACGACTGCGGCGCCATCACACACGACGACCCCATCCTGGCCGATGGCGAGCTGATGTACCTGGGCCAGCCCGTGTTCGCGGTGCTGTCGGCTGATCGCGAAGCCGCACGCCGTGCCGCCGCCACCGCCTCCAAGGTGATCAAGTTCAAGGAACTGCCCGCGCTGCTGACGCCGGAGCAAGGCCACGCCGCGCAGGACTACGTGGTGCCGCCCATGCACATGGTGCGTGGCGATGCCGCCACCGCGCTGGCCGCCGCGCCCCACCGCCTGGACGTGCACGTGGACCTGGGCGGGCAGGAGCAGTTCTACCTGGAAGGCCAGATCTCGTACGCCGTGCCGCGCGAGAACGACGGCATGCTGGTGTATTGCTCCACCCAGCACCCCAGCGAGATGCAGCACCACATCGCAGTGGCGCTGGGTCTGCACTCGCACCACGTGCAGATCGAATGCCGGCGCATGGGCGGTGGCTTCGGCGGCAAGGAATCGCAGTCGGGCGTGTTCGCGTGCATCGCGGCCGTGGCGGCACGCAAGCTCAAGCGCCCCGTGAAGCTGCGCCCCGATCGCGACGACGATTTCATGATCACCGGCCGGCGCCATTGCTTCTATCACGACATGGCGCTGGGCTATGACGACGAGGGCCGCGTGCTGGGCACCGAGGTGAGCATGGTCTCGCGTTCGGGCTTCTCGGCCGACCTGTCGGCGCCCGTGATGGGCCGCGCGCTGTGCCACTTCGACAATGCCTACTGGCTGCCGCACGTGGCCATGCATGGCTTCTGCGCCCGCACGAATACGCAGAGCAACACGGCTTTCCGTGGCTTCGGCGGCCCGCAAGGCGCCTTCGCCATCGAGTACGCGCTGGATTCCATCGCCCGTGAACTGGGCAAGGACGCGCTGGACGTACGCCTGGCCAACCTCTATGGCGTGGACACCAACAACGTCACGCCCTACGGCCAGGTGGTCGAGGACAACGTGCTGCAGCCGCTGCTGGGTGAGCTGATCGCCAGCAGCGACTACCGCGCGCGCCGCACTGACATCGACGCCTTCAACGCCAACAGCCCCGTGCTCAAGAAGGGCCTGGCGCTCACGCCGCTGAAGTTCGGCATCTCCTTCAACGTGGTGCACCTGAATCAGGCTGGTGCCATCGTGCACGTATACACCGACGGCAGCGTGCTGGTGAACCACGGTGGCACCGAAATGGGGCAAGGCCTGAACACCAAGGTGGCGCAGATGGTGGCGCATACCCTGGGCCTGAGCCTGGAGCGCGTGCGCGTGACGGCCACCGACACGCACAAGGTGGTCAACACGTCGGCCACGGCCGCCTCCACCGGCACCGACCTGAACGGCAAGGCCGCGCAGGATGCCGCGCTGACCATCCGCAAGCGCCTGACGCAGTTCCTGGCCGAGAAGCACAAGGTGCCGGCCGAGAGCATCCATTTCGCCAACGACCATGTCGATGTGGCCGGCAGCGCCCTGCCATTCGATGGCGTGGTGATGGAGGCCTACATGGCCCGCGTGCAGCTGTGGTCCGACGGTTTCTACACCACGCCCAAGCTGCACTGGGACCGCGAAACCATGCAGGGCCATCCCTTCTTCTACTTCGCCTATGGCGCTGCCTGCAGCGAGGTGCTGATGGACACGCTCACGGGCGAATGGAAGCTGCTGCGCGCCGATGTGCTGCACGACGTCGGCCAATCCATCAACCCCGCGTTGGACATCGGCCAGGTCGAGGGCGCCTTCATCCAGGGCATGGGCTGGCTGACGACTGAGGAGCTGTACTGGCACCCCAAGACGGGCAAGCTGCTGACGCACGCGCCGTCCACCTACAAGATCCCGACCGCCAGCGATTGCCCGGAAGACTTCCGCGTGAAGTTGTTCGACAACCGCAATGTGGAAGACACGATCTACCGCTCCAAGGCCGTGGGCGAGCCGCCGCTGCTGCTGCCCTTCTCGGTGTTCTTCGCGCTGCGCGATGCGGTGTCGAGCGTGGGCGGGCACAAGGTGAACCCGCCTCTGCGGGCGCCGGCCACGTCGGAAGCCCTGTTGGATGCGGTCGATGCCGTGAAGGCGGCGGTGCGGGCAGGTGCTTGAACGACGTATGTTGCCCATACAAACCATCCATCATTGGCATAGGTAACACGGCGCTTCGATTCCTGCACGCCTGAAACCGTGATGAGCACGCCATGAACGCCCTGAGCAACACCGCCCTGCACCAGGCCGCGCGCCAGTGGCTGGCCGATGGCACGCCCGCGCTCGTGGTGCAGGTGCGCGAGGTGCGCGGCTCCACCCCGCGCGAGACGGACGCGCGCATGCTGGTGTGCCTTGATGAAGCGCAAGGCACCATCGGTGGCGGCCACCTGGAGTGGCAGGCCATCGCGATGGCGCGCCAGGCCTTGCGTGAACACGCCCAGGGCATCGCCTCCTCTGCTCAAGCAGGCAAGACGCTCGCCGCCTGGACGCACACCTTCGCGCTGGGCCCCACGCTGGGCCAATGCTGCGGCGGCGTGGTGGTGCTGGCCTTCGAGCCACTGAATTCCGAAGCGTTGATGAACTGGCCCGTCGTGGCGCCTCGCTTCCGGCTGGACCTGCACGGCGCCGGCCACGTCGGCCAGGCCATCGTCAAGCTGCTGGTCGACATCGACTGTGAAGTGCGCTGGGTCGACCAGCGGCTGGACGATTCGCCGCAAGCCCTGCCGGGCGACGAGGCCACGCTCGGCCTGCCCACAGGCCGCGAACTGGTCGCCCTGCCACCGCATATCCGCTGCCTGCCCACGGAAGACGCCGCCGCCGAGGTGGCCTACGCGCCACCGGGCAGCCTGCACCTGGTGCTCACCCACCGCCATGACCTGGACCTGGCCATCGTCGATGCGCTGCTTCGCCGAGAGGATGTGCGCAAGGGCAACGCCTGGGTAGGCCTGATCGGCTCTCGCACCAAGCGCGCCGCCTTCGAACACCGACTGCAGGCACGCGGCCACGCGCCCGAACTGATCGGCCGCATCGCCTGCCCCATCGGCCTGCCGGGCATTGTCGGGAAGGAGCCCGCCGTGATCGCCGTGTCGGTGGTCGGCCAGTTGCTGCAACTGGCACCGCCACCTGCCAATCAATAAGCTCTTCCGGCAAGCCGTGGTTGACATCCACGACCCATACAAGAATCCCCCAATGACCTCGCCCGACGACACCCCGACGCTACTGATCAAGGACGCCGAGTGCGTCGCGACCATGGACGACAACGGCACCGAATGGCGCCACGCCAGCGTGCTGATCCGGGGCAACGAGATCATCGCCGCCGGCCCCACCGAGAGCCTACCCGCCGAACTGCTGGCCCACACCACACACACCATCGACGCGCGCGGCCACGTCGTCATCCCTGGCCTGGTCAACACGCACCACCACATGTTCCAGAGCCTGACACGCGCCATCCCGGCCGCGCAGAACGCGGAGCTGTTCGGCTGGCTGCGCACGCTTTACCCGATCTGGTCGGGCCTGACGCCGGACATGGTGCACACCTCCACGCAGCTGGCCATGGCCGAGCTGCTGCACAGCGGCTGCACCACCAGCAGTGATCACCTGTACATCTACCCTAACGGCGTGCGCCTGGACGACAGCATCGAGGCGGCCAAGGCCATCGGCATGCGCTTTCACGCCAGCCGCGGCTCGATGAGCGTGGGCGAGAGCGACGGCGGCCTGCCGCCAGACCACCTGGTCGAGCGCGAGGCCGACATCCTGCGCGAATCGCAACGACTGATCGACACGCACCAAGACAGCGACCGCCTCGCGATGGTGCGCATCGCACTGGCACCGTGCTCGCCGTTCTCGGTGAGCCCCGATTTGATGCGTGAATCCGCCGTGCTGGCACGTGCGGCCAACCGGGGCGTGCGCCTGCACACCCACCTGGCCGAGAACGACCACGACGTGGCCTACAGCCTGGAGCGCTTCAAACTCACGCCCACCGAGTACGCCGAATCACTGGGCTGGCTGGGCGACGACGTGTGGCATGCCCACTGCGTGAAGCTCGATGAACACGGCATCAGCCGTTTCGCCGCCACGCGCACGGGCGTGGCCCACTGCCCCTGCAGCAACATGCGTCTGGCCTCGGGCATCGCGCCCGTGCGGCGCATGGTGAACGCTGGCGTGCCCGTGGGCCTGGGCGTGGACGGCTCGGCCAGCAACGATGCTGGCCACTTGATGGCCGAAGCGCGCCAGGCCATGCTGCTGGCGCGCGTGGGGCGCAGCCTGGAGCCCTTTGGCTGTGACCACGGCCCGTCGGACATGAGTGCGCGCGATGCGCTACGCGTCGCCACGCGCGGTGGCGCCGCGGTGCTGGGCCGCGACGACATCGGGCAGATCAAGCCCGGCATGGCGGCAGACCTGGCCATCTTCGATCTGCGCACGCTGGCGATGGCGGGGGGCGCAGTGCACGATCCGGTCGCGTCGCTGATGTTCTGTCACAGCGTGAGCACGGCGTGGACCATCGTCAATGGCCGTGTGGTGGCCGACCATGGTGAACTCACGCTGATCGACCAGGGGCCGATGGTGGAGCGGCACAACAAGCTGGCGCGGCAACTGACTGGCATCTGAGAACTGGTCTCGATGGGCCGCCGCAAACGTCAGAGTGAACTCGGTCCAGTCTGTCAGGCAGCACCAACCGTGAAGCACCGGTCACCCCCAAGCATTTCGCCCAGCACGGCCGCATCAACAACACTCACTGCCCGGCACTGAGGGCAACGGGCCGCCCGGCGTACTCCTGGGTTTTTGCAAGAGCAGGATAGCCCAGGCTAGGTTGACGGTTCATGACCATTGCGCCAACAGGCTCGTCTATCACGACACCCTCACGCTCCTGCATCATGGTGCGGCGTGCCGTCGTCGTCATCGGCCCACCAGGGTGCGCGCGAAGCCCAGTGCATGTGCAGGCCCACCCGGCTATCGACATCGCCTTCAAGTAAGCCGGCACGCAGCCGCAACACGCCGGGCAAAGAGCCCCGCCGGCTGAACAAGGGTGATCCACAACGCCGGCAAAAGCAGCGTTGCTTGTCGTCCGACGAAGCGTAGACCTGGACCAGATCCTCGCCGCTCAACCAGGTCAGTTGATCCTCCCGGATCGGCAGGTTGGTGGCGAAAGGCCCGCCCTGCGCGCGCCGGCACTGGCTGCAATGGCAGACCTGGATCGGCGGCAAGGTACCACTGACGATGAGGCGAATGCCGCCGCACAGACAGCTGGCCTGGTGGATCGGCGCCAGCGCAGATGGGGATGATGGCTCGGTGCTCATGCGCCCGAGCCTACCCCATCAGGCCGGCCTCACGCCACCATCATTTCGGTGCGCCGGCCTGGTACCACTTGCCCAGCAAGGCCCGCTCCGTATCGGTGATCTGCGTGGCGTTGTTGAGCGGCATGGTCTTGAGCACCGTCGCCTGCTGGTAGATCTGCTGCGCGTGCTGGCTGACCAGTTCCGGCGTATGCAGCATCACACCCTTGTTGGCCAGAGCGGCGCTGTGGCACATCACACAGCGCTGGGTCACGATGGCCTGCACCTGCTGAAATTGGGTCAAGGGGGCGGCAGGCGCAGCGACCGTTGCGGCAGCAGAAGCGCCATCGGCCAAAGCAGCCGCCGACGCCGCATCAGAACTGGAGGCACCCGATGCAGACTGTGCGGGTACCACCGCAGGGGCAACAGGCACGGCAGCAAGCGGCGCCGTCGGCACCGGCTTGGGCGCCAGCCAAACCGCCACGCCCAGCAACAGCACCACACCCGCCACGGCCCAATGCCAGGGCGCGGGCTTGCCAGCCACTTCCGTCTTGTGGCGTGCCACGAAGAACTGACGGATCAAGGCGCCGGCCAACATGATCAGCACCAGCACCAGCCAGTTGTCCGGATGGCTGTAGGCCCAGCTGTAGTGGTTGCTCAGCATCGCGAACAACACCGGCAGCGTGAAGTAGGTGTTGTGCACGCTGCGCTGCTTGCCGCGCTGGCCGTGCACCGGATCCACCGGCTGGCCGGCCTTCATGGACGCGATCACCTTGCGCTGCCCCGGGATGATCCAGAAGAACACGTTGGCGCTCATGCTCGTGGCCATCATCGCGCCCACCAGCAGGAAGGCTGCACGCCCCGCGAACAGCTGGCAAGCCAGCCACGACGCGAAGACCACGACACCGAATAGCACCATGCCAACGATCTCATCACCCTTAGGGCCCTTGCCCAGGGTGCGGCACACCAGGTCATAGATGATCCAGAAACCGGCCAGGAAGCCCAGTGCCGCAGCCACCGCC
>CALAKR010000461.1 GCA_937923225.1 uncultured Aquabacterium sp.
ACCCGCGCGAAATCCACCGCCACCACGGCCGTGATGTCGGCGATGCTGAAGCGATCGGCCGCGATGAACTCGCGCTGCGCCAGCCGCTCGTTGAGCAGATCGAAGAACTGCCCGATGCGCAGCAGCCCACGCTCGGCCAGCGCCGGGATCTGCGGGTGGTCCACCGGCCCGGGCAGGGCGCGGTTCAGCATCGCCGGGCTGCTGTTGCGAAAGGCATCGGCAATGGCCAGCAGGCCTTCGAACTCCACACGCCAGAACCAGCTGGCCACCTCAGCCTTCTCCAGCGGCGTCACGCCCATCATCGGCGGCTCGGGAAAGCGCGCCTCGAGGTAGGCCGCGATGGCGGCGTTGTCCGTCAGCACCGCGCCCTCTTCTGTGCGCAAGGCCGGCACGGTGCACGACGGATTCACCAGACGAAAGGCCTCGCCCATCTGCTCACCGCTGCGCAGGTCCACCTGCACGGTCTCGTGGGGCACGCCCTTTTCGGCCAGCAGGATGCGGGCGCGGCGGGGGCTGGGGGCGGTGGCGCAGTCGTAGAGGGTGATCGTCATGCGAGGGTGTCAGGCGGGGTTGAGCTTGTCTTGCGTCTTCGTGTCGAAATCGCTGGCGTCGTGCCGCTCGTGCAGCTGGCTGGCGGGATCGCCGAAGGTGCGGTTGACCATGCGACCGCGCCGCGCACCGGGGCGCTGGGCGATCTCGTCCGCCCAGCGTACGACGTTGGTGTACGTGTGCGCCTGCAGGAATTCCCCAGCCCCGTACAGCTGGCCTTTGGACAGCGCGCCGTACCAGGGCCAGGTGGCCATGTCGGCGATGGTGTACTCGTCGCCCCCGAGGAAGCGGTGCTCGGCCAGGTGACGGTCCAGCACGTCCATCTGGCGCTTGACTTCCATCGCATAGCGGTCGATGGCGTACTCGATCTTGGTGGGCGCGTAGGCATAGAAGTGGCCGAAGCCGCCGCCCAGGAAGGGCGCGCTGCCCATCTGCCAGAACAGCCACGACAGGCACTCGGCCCGCTTGGCCGGTTCGGTGGGCAGGAAGGCGCCGAACTTCTCGGCCAGGTGGATCAGGATGGCGCCGGACTCGAACACGCGGATGGGCTCGGGGCCGCTGCGGTCGACCAGGGCCGGGATCTTGGAGTTGGGGTTCACCTCGACGAAGCCCGAGCCGAACTGCGCGCCCTCGTTGATGCGGATCAGCCAGGCGTCGTACTCGGCACCGGTGTGGCCAGCCTCCAGCAGCTCTTCCAGCCTCACCGTGACCTTCTGGCCGTTGGGCGTGCCCAGCGAGTACAGCTGCAAGGGGTGCTTGCCGACAGGCAGTTCCTTGTCGTGCGTGGGCCCGGCGATGGGGCGGTTGATGTTGGCGAACTGGCCACCGTTGCCCTGCTTCCAGGTCCAGACGGCGGGAGGCGTGTATTTGTCGGATTCGGACATGTGTTGCTCCACAGGGCGCGCTCAAAACAAAGGTGCACGCACGCTTGCGCACGATTGGAGCAGATTCGCAAAAGCCCCGCGGGATGCTGCCTCAGTGGCCCACCCACCAGGTGGCGCCATACAGCACCAGCCCGATCACCCCGCCCACCAGCGTGCCGTTCAGGCGGATGAACTGCAGGTCGCGGCCCACGCCCAGCTCGATCTGCTGCACCAGGCTGCGGTCGTCCCAGGCGCGTACCGTGGCCGAGATGTGGCCGGCCACGCCCTCGCGCAGGCGCTCCACCAGCGCGCCGCTGGCCGACAGCACGTGTTCGTTGATGGCATCGGCCAGGGCTGGATCGCGCCCCAGGCGGCCACCCAGCGCCGCCAGCGAGGCCCGCAGGTGGCCCAGCAGCGCCGAATCCTCCCGGCGGATGTCGGCCTCCAGGCTGTCGCGCACCGTGGTCCACACGCCTTCCAGGTAGTCCCTCACGTCGTCGCGCTGCACCACGCGGTCCTTGAGCGCGTTGACCTCCTGCGCGAAGGCCGGATCGCCCTTGAGCCGCTCGATGAAATCCGCCATCCACGCATCGAAGCGCTGGCGCACGGCATGGTCAGGCTGCGACAAGGCCTTGTGCACCTCGCCCACCAGTTCCAGCGCCAGCCGGTCCGACATGTTCGCGGCCATCTTGTCGATGCTGCCGAAAGTGTCGACCACGGTGGTGATTTTGGGCCACTCCTTGCGCGCATAGCCCACCAGGCGGCCAGCCACCAGTTCACGCATCTCGTCGGTGGCCAGGTAATCGCCCACCTTCTGCAGGGCCGCGTCCAGCACCTGCTGGTGGCGCCCGCCGCGCGTCAGCACGTCCAGCACGCTGCCGGCCGTGGCGGCGGCATCCCAGCGCAGGGCCCGGGCCACCAGGAACTCGCCGACGGCGCGGCGCACCGCCTGCTCGTTCAGCAGGGACAGCGCCTCCAGTGCCATTGAGCGCACCGAGCCGGCCACCGTCTCCAGGTTCTCGGACTGGCGCAGCCACTGGCCCAGGCGCTCGGCCGGGTTGAACACCTTGAGCTTGGCCAGCAGCACCTCGGGCGCCAGGAAGCTGTCACGCACGAACACCGCCAGGCTGTCGGCGATGCGTTCCTTGCCCCGGGGGATGAGGGCCGTGTGCGGGATCGGCAGGCCCATCGGCCGGCGGAACAGCGCCACCACGGCGAACCAGTCGGCCAGGCCGCCCACCACGGCCGCCTCGCAAAAGGCCTTGAACCAGGCCCAGCCGCCGTGTGCACCCGCCTGCCCCATGGCCGCCACGCTGGCGAACAGGCCCACCACCGCCAGCAGCAGGCAGGCCAGCGAGACGCGCTTCATGCGCGCCAGCTCACGCAGACGGGGGTCATCGATCAGGGCAGCGGGCATGTCCGGCAATCAAGTGGTTCAGCCAGCTTACCCGGATCGAACAAGCTGTGACTTGACGGCACTGGAAACGTGGCAAGCTGCCATCCGGCATCCGCCCCTCAACATCCCAGAAAAGTCATCACCATGCTGAGCACCCGCCCCCTGCTGGTCGCCGTGGCCTTGTCCACCTTGAGCGCCCTGACCCTCACCGCCCAGGCCGTCACCCCCGCCGCCGCCCAGACCCTGCCCTCCGGCGTGGTCGTCACCCACCTCACGGCCGGCTCCGGCGCGCAGCCCACCGCCAGCAGCGTGGTAAAGGTGCATTACGAGGGCAAGCTCAAGGACGGCACCGTGTTCGACAGCTCCTACAAGCGTGGCTCGCCCGCCGTGTTCCCGCTGAACCGCGTGATTCCCTGCTGGACGGAAGGCGTGCAGACGCTGAAGGTGGGTGGCAAGGCCTCGCTGCAGTGTCCGGCCAAGACCGCCTATGGGGCGTCGGGTGCCGGCGGCGTGATCCCGCCCAATGCCGACCTGACTTTCACGGTGGAGCTGCTGGCCATCGAGCGCTGAGACCCTCCCGGGTGTTGCTCGCAGCCGCCCTGCACAGCCTTCCAGAATATAGGCGAAGTTGGCCCATCCCGGGGCGCGTTGCAAAGATACGCCGAAGAAGGGGAAGGGCAT
>CALAKR010000462.1 GCA_937923225.1 uncultured Aquabacterium sp.
AGAACCAGGGTGAGGGATTGGCCGGTTTCGCTGGCAACGGTGAAGGCGATCTGTCCGCCAGTGCCGGGCCCGACGGCCCGTCCACGGCCGATGCGGTGGATCCATCCACCCACCCCAACCGTTTCCAGTCGGCCCACTGGATCACGCGCTCGGCCCTGGTGGTCGAGGCGCGCAACCCCGACCGTGCCAGCGGCCCCAAGGTGGAGACCAACGGCAAGGGCGGCGGCGTGCTCTATGTGTTCATGCCGCCCCTGAACAAGCTGGACGACTACCTCGACCTGCTGGCCGCTGTCGAGGCCACGGCGGCCGAACTGGCCGTGCAGATCGTGCTGGAGGGCTACCCGCCGCCGCGTGATCCGCGCCTCAAGCTGCTGCAAGTCACGCCCGATCCGGGTGTCATCGAAGTCAACATCCACCCGGCCACGGACTGGAGCGAACTGGTCGATCACACCGAGTTCCTCTACCAGGCCGCGCACGAGACGCGCCTGTCCACCGAGAAGTTCATGCTCGATGGCCGCCACACCGGCACCGGCGGCGGCAACCACTTTGTGCTGGGCGGCGCCACGCCGGCCGACAGCCCCTTCCTGCGCAAGCCCACGCTGCTGTCCAGCCTGCTGACCTTCTGGCACAACCACCCCTCGCTGTCCTACCTGTTCTCGGGCCTGTTCATCGGCCCGACCAGCCAGGCGCCGCGCATCGACGAGGCGCGCAACGACCAGGTCTACGAGATCGAGATCGCTTTCAAGGAGATCGAACGGCAGATCGGCCTGTGGGGCGAGTGCCCGCCGTGGATGATCGACCGCACCTTGCGCAACCTGCTGATCGACGCCACCGGCAACACCCACCGCAGCGAGTTCTGCATTGACAAGCTCTACTCGCCCGACGGCCCCACCGGCCGCCTGGGCCTGCTGGAGCTGCGCGCTTTCGAGATGCCGCCGCACTCGAAGATGAGCCTGGTGCAGCAGTTGCTGCTGCGCGCGCTGGTGGCCTGGTTCTGGCGCGAGCCTTACCAGGGCCATGGCGCCAAGCGCCTCACGCGCTGGCACACCGGCCTGCATGACCGCTTCATGCTGCCCAGCTTCGTGGAGCAGGACTTCGCCGACGTGCTGACCGAGCTGGCCCAGGCCGGCTTCGCCTTCGACCCCGAATGGTTCGCGCCGCACTTCGAGTTCCGCTTCCCCTATGTGGGCGAGGTCTCCGTGGCCGGCGTGCGCATGACCCTGCGCAGCGCCCTCGAACCCTGGCACGTGATGGGCGAGGAGGGCGCGCCTGGCGGCACCGTGCGCTTCGTCGATTCGTCGCTGGAGCGGCTGGAGCTGCGCGCCACGGGCCTCAATGGCAACCGCCATGTGGTCACCGTGAACGGCCAGGCGCTGCCGCTGCACCCCACGGGCCGTGTTGGCGAATTTGTGGCCGGCGTGCGCTACCGCGCCTGGCAGCCGCCCTCGTGCCTGCACCCCACCATCGGTGTCGATGCGCCACTCACCTTTGACCTGGTCGATACCTGGCTCAAGCGCTCGCTGGGCGGCTGCCAATACCACGTGGCGCACCCGGGCGGCCGCAACTACGACACCTTCCCCGTCAACAGCTACGAGGCCGAAAGCCGCCGCCTGGCCCGCTTCTTCCGCCTGGGCCACACGCCGGGGCAGATGAGCATCCAGGTGCCCGAACCCGGCATCGAACACCCGCTGACCCTGGATCTGCGCAAGGCCAAGCAGGGCTGATCCGACAAGAAGTGCAGGAAACCCGAGAAAACATCCTCCTCCGCCCCACGCTGCATCCCGGACAATCAGGGTCACCATGACCATATCCCTGCCCCTGTTCGACGCCGATGCCCTGCCCGATGCCTCCCAGGCGGCCGCTGAACTGCTGGCCCGCGCGCGGAGCGTGGAGGCCGGGCATTACGATGAGCTGCGCGGTGACGATGGCAAGCTGCGGCCTACCTGGCAGGCTTTCGCGGAGCACCTGGGCGGTTCGGTGGACGACCTCAGCCGCCGCCAGGGCGTGCTGGCGCAGCAGATCCTGGAAGACGGCATCACCTACAACGTCTACAGCGCGCCGGGCGGCAACAGCCGGCCCTGGTCGCTGGAGGTGCTGCCCATGCTCCTGGGCCCGCAGGATTGGGCCAGCATCGAGCGCGGGGTGTCACAGCGTGCGCACCTGCTCAACCAGGTGCTGCTCGATGTCTACGGCGAGCAGCGCCTGCTCAAGGATGCGCTGTTGCCTTCAGCGCTGGTGCTGGGTCACCCTGGCTATCTGCGTGGGCTGCAGGGGGTAAGGCCCCCAGGTGATGTCTACCTGCACGTGATGGCCTTCGACCTGATGCGCGGCGATGACGGCAACTGGTGGGTGGTGTCGCAGCGCACCCAGGCGCCTTCCGGCCTGGGCTACGTGATGCAGAACCGGCTGATCGTCTCGCGCCTCTACCCGGAGGCCTACCGCGCGATGAGCGTGCAGCACCTGGCCAGTGGCTACCGCCGCCTGGTGGACACGCTGCAGACCCTGGCCGAACCCTGTGCGGAAGGCGAGGCCCCGCGCCTGGCCCTGTGGCCGCCCGGCCCCTACAACGAGACCTACTTCGAGCACGCCTACCTGGCGCGCTACCTGGGCCTGCCGCTGGTCGAAGGCGGTGACCTGATCGTGCGCGACGAGCGTGTCTACCTCAAGACCGTGCAGGGTCTGGAGCCGCTGCACGGCCTGCTGCGCCGTGTGGACGACGATTTCTGTGATCCGCTGGAGCTGCGTCCGGACTCCACCCTGGGCGTGCCGGGCCTGCTGCAGGCCGTGCGTGCCGGCAATGTGGTGGTGGCCAACGCGCTGGGCACCGGCTTTCTGGAATCTCCAGCCATCCACGGCTTCCTGCCGGCCTTGTCCAAGGCTGTGCTGGGCGAGGATCTGGCATTGCCTTCGCTGCCAACCTGGTGGTGTGGCGAGGCCGCCGCCCTGGCGGCCGTGACGCCGGAGTTGTCCAGCAAGGTGGTGCGCCCCACCTACCCGAACATCGTCATGAATGACCAGGGCGCCGGCCCCCGCCAGGGGCTGGACGCTGTCCTGGGCCCGGCCTTGTCGCCCACCGGCTTGCGGGGCCTGCGTGACCGCATCGAGCGTGATCCATCGGCCTACACGGCGCAGAGCTTCGTGTCCTACTCGCAGACGCCGGTGTGGTCGCAGGGGCAGTGCGTGCTGCGCGGCACCTCGTTGCGTGTCTATGCCCTGGCCGATGGTCTGGGTGGCTGGCAGGTGCTG
>CALAKR010000463.1 GCA_937923225.1 uncultured Aquabacterium sp.
CCCATCGCCCTGGTGGTGGTGGGCGCGGTGGCCACGGCGGTGTACTTCCTGGTCGGGCGCATCAAGCGCAACCGGGAACTCAACTCGCTGATGCTCACCTTCGCCATCGGCACCATCCTGACCAACGCAGTGCTGCTGATCTGGTCCAGCGACGTGCGCTCCACCGCCAACGCCACCCTGCAGGATGCCGTGCAGATCGGCCCGGTGTTCAGCATGGTCAGCGAGACAGGCGCCTTCGTCATCAGCCTGGGGCTGGTGATCGTGCTGGGCCTGTGGCTGTCGCGCAGCTGGTATGGCCGCGCCGTGCGTGCGGTGTCGTCCAACCGCGATGCGGCCAAGCTGATGGGCATCTCGCCCACCCGCACCGAGCTGACGTCCTTCCTGGTGGCGGCCGCGCTGGCTGCCTTCGCGGGCGTGGCCATCTACTGCAGCAGCGTGATCCAGCCCTCGCTGGGCCACACGCTCACGGTGAAGGCTTTCATCATCACGGTGCTGGCCGGCGTGGGCTCGGTGCCCGGCGTGCTGGTGGCGGCCCTGCTGCTGGGCCTGACCGAAGCATTGACCGTGACGCTGCTGAGCTCGGCCCTGCAGGAACTGGCCGGCATGGTGCTGTTCCTGCTGGTGCTGTTCGTGATGCCCAACGGGCTGTTCGGCGCGAGCAAGCGCAGAGGTTGACCCCATGAAGAAGAACCATGTCTGGATGGAGGCCCTGGCCGCCGTGCTGGTGGCCGTGCCCCTGCTCTGGGGCGGCAACAACTATGTGATGAGCCTGTTCGTGGCCGGCCTGGTCGTGTCGGGGATCGCCGTGGCCTGGGCCCTGCTGGGCAACCTGGGCGGCATGGTGAGCTTCGGGCACGCGGCCTTCTTCGGCGTGGGGGCCTATGCCTCCGCGTTGCTGACGATGAAGGCCGGCCTGCCCGTGCTGGTGGCCATGCCGATCGCCGGCCTGGTCAGCATGTTCTCGGCTGTGCTGATGATGCCGGCGCTGCGCCTGTCGGGCCCGTACTTCGCCTTGGCGATCCTGGCCTACGCGCACATCTTCAAGATCATCGTGACGGAGTGGAAGGACTTCACCGGCGGCGCCGGCGGCGTCTCGTCCATCCCGGTGCTGCCCACGATCTTCGGGCTGGACCTGTCCGTCCGCGTCGGGCAGTACACCGTGGTCGTTCTGCTGGTGCTGGCCTTCGTGGCGGTGTATGCAGCCATCCGCCGCAGCCACTACGGCACGGCCCTGCGCGCCATGCACGACAGCGAAGATGCCACCCGCGTGGTCGGCGTCAACAGCACGGGGCTGAAGTCGATGATGCTGCTGGTGTCTGCCTTCATGACCGGCGTGATGGGCGCCTTCAACGCGCACACCATCAACTTCCTGGAGCCGGATTACGCCTTCAGCGGCTCGTGGAGCGTGCTGCCCATCGTGGCGGCCATCTTCGGCGGCTACCGCACCGTGTGGGGCCCGGCCCTGGGCGCGATCGCCATCTACCTGGTCGACCAGCTGCTGTTCAAGAACTGGCTGCCCACCGGCCACCACATCGTGCTGGGCGTGCTGCTCGGCGCCATGATCTTGTTCGCGCCGGACGGTCTGCTGCCTGCGCTGCGTCGCAAACAAAAGGGAGGCGCCCATGCTGCAGCTTGACAACGTCACCGTGCGCTTCGGAGGCCTCACCGCCGTCAACGATGTGAGCCTGAAGATCGAAGGCCAGCAGATCGTCGGCCTGGTCGGCCCCAATGGGGCCGGCAAGACCACGCTGTTCAACGTGATCTCGGGCCTGGTGCGCCCCACCACCGGCCGCGTGCTGTTCAACGGCGAAGACATCGTTCGCCAGCCGCTGTATCGCCGTGCCCGCATCGGCCTGGGCCGCACCTTCCAGATCCCGCAGCCCATGCACGAGCTGACGGTGCGCGAGAACCTGGTGGTGGCCCAGCGCTTCGGCGCGGGCAAGGTCGATGAACGCCGCATCGACGAGATCCTGAACTTTTTGGAGCTCGACCACGCCGCCGAGCGCCACGCCGCCACCGACCTGGCCCTGCAGGAGCTCAAGCGCCTGGAAGTGGCCAAGGCCCTGGCCACCGAGCCCAAGATGCTGCTGCTCGACGAAGTGCTGGCCGGCCTGGAGACCAGCGGCAAGCGCCTGTTCATGACCAAGCTGCGCGAGCTGCACCAGCAGTTCAAGATCGGCATCGTGATCGTGGAGCACGACATCGAGACCATCTCCTCGCTGTGCCAGCGCGTGGTGGTGCTGAACTTCGGCGCCCTGCTGGCCGACGGCACGCCGCGCGAGGTCTTCGACCACCCCGACGTGATCGCCAGCTACACCGGAGAAACCACCCATGCTTGAAGTCGACCAACTGCGCGCCGGCTATGGCGCCATCAACGTGCTGTGGGATCTGTCGCTCAAGGCGCAGACCGGCAGCCTGACCGTGGTGGTCGGGCCCAACGGCGCGGGCAAGACCACGCTGCTGCGCGCCATCATGGGCCTGGTGCCCGTGACCGGCGGCGACATCCGCCTCTCGGGCCAATCGATCGCGCGCCAGCCCACCTGGTCCCTGCCCGAACAGGGCCTGGCCATGATCCCCGAAGGCCGCATGATCTTCAAGGACATGACGGTGGAAGAGAACCTGGCCATGGGCGCTTTTCCCGGATCGCGCCGGCCGCGCCTGGACAGCAACATGGAGCGCATCTACCGCCTGTTCCCGCGCCTGAAGGAGCGCCGCCGCCAGATGGCTGGGGCGCTGTCGGGCGGCGAGGCGCAGATGCTGGCCATGGGCCGCGGCCTGATGGCCGAACCCCGCGTGCTGCTGATCGACGAGCCCTCGCTGGGGCTGTCGCCGGTGATGACGCAGGAGATCTTCGCCATCATCCGCGCGCTCAAGAAGGACGGCGTGACCATGCTGCTGGTCGAACAGAACACGCGCATGGCCCTGTCGGTGGCCGACCGTGTGTACCTGATGCGGGGCGGCAAGGTGATCTTCGACCAGGCGGCCGACCAGGTGGACCTGGCCAAGCTGCACGACCTGTACTTTGCGCGCGACACACGCGAGGCCGGCGAGCCCGAATCCAGCGGCCAACCCGCCTGATCAGGGGCCTACCACCCCTGGTGACGGCCTGTCGGTGCCACCTGGCGTGGCACCATACAGGGAGCATCCAATAATGAACGACATCACGATGATCGACCCAGCGCCCGAATCCACCGCCGAGGCAGAGGCGCTGGACGACGACAACGCCACGGCCTCCGGCAACGCCAAGGAAGACCGCCACTTCGTGACCGCGCTCGCCCGCGGCCTGGAAGTGCTCAGCTGTTTCCGCTCGCGCGACAAGCTGCTGGGCAACCAGGAGCTGGCCCGCCGCTGCGGCCTGCCCAAATCCACCATCTCGCGCCTGACCTACACGCTGACCAAGCTGGGTTACCTGGAGCACGATCCGGAACTGGGCCGCTACCGCCTGGGCTCGGCCACGTTGTCGCTGGGCAGCGTGATGCTCTCGCGCATGGACGTGCGCCAGATCGCCCGCCCGCTGATGCAGCAGCTGGCCGACAGCTCGCAGACCATGGTGTCCCTGGGCACGCGTGACCGCCTGAGCATGATCTACGTCGAGAACTGCCGCAGCGACGCCGCGCTCACACTCAGTCTGGATGTCGGTTCGCGCATCCCGCTGGCCACCACCGCCATGGGCAGGGCCTACCTGGCCCGCTGCGGCGAGGCCGAGCGTCACGAGATCATGGAGCGCGCCCGCGAGTACGACGAGTACGCCTGGCCCAACGTGCGCCGCGGCATCGAACGCTCCATGGAAGAGCACCGCACCCTGGGCGTGTGCTGCTCCTTCGGCGACTGGCAGCCCGATGTCAACGCCATCGCGGTGGCCTTCTACGCCCGCGAATCGCGCATGCTGATGTCGCTGAACTGCGGCGGGCCGGCCTTCATCGTCTCCAGGGAGCATTTGATGGACACCGTTCGCCCGCAGATGATCCGCATCGCCGAACGCCTGTCGGCCGCCTGAGCGGGCGCTTGAGCCCTTTCAAGCACGGCATTAAGCCCTGAAAGGCGTGTATTTTTTCACGCCGGATGACCCTGCTTGAGGCGAAGATAAGCGAATGGGCACCACCAAAGAACGTGTCGTCCTGTTCGCGGATCTCCGCGGCAGCACGGCGCTCTACCTGCGTCTGGGCAACACGGAAGCCGCCACCGTGGTGACCCACAGTCTGACCATGCTCGGTCAGATCATCGCGCGTGGGGGCGGTACCGTCGTCAAGAGCCTGGGCGATGGCCTGATGGCCGTGTTTGACGACCCCGAGCGCGCCGTCGAGGCCGCCGCCGGCCTGCATGATTCGCTCGAACGCATCGCCCCCGTGCCGGATGGCCTGCCCTCTAAGGCACCCGCGCTCAAACTCAAGGTCGCCATGGCCTTTGGCGAGATCGTCGAGGTCGATGGCGATTGCTTCGGCGACGCTGTCAACGTGGCCGCCCGCGTACTGGACTTGGCCGGCGACAACGAAACCCTGGCCACCGGCCCGCTCACCAACCGCC
>CALAKR010000464.1 GCA_937923225.1 uncultured Aquabacterium sp.
CATGCCTGGGCGGCCGCGGTTGAGCGCCGTCACCAGCGCGTTGTCTTCCAGCAGCTCGGCGCGGGACGTGTTGACCAGCAGCGCCGTGGGCTTCATGCGGTTCAGGTCTTCGAGCTTGATCAGGCCGCGCGTTTCGTCGCTCAGGCGCAGGTGCAGGCTCAGCACGTCGCAGGCCTCGAAGAAAGCCTCGCGGTTGGGCGCGGGGATGCAGCCATCGGCCTGCGCTTTCTGGCGGGATTCCTCACTGCCCCACACGGTCACGTGCATGCCGAAGGCCTTGCCGTAGCCCGCCACCACCTGGCCGATCTTGCCGTAGCCCCAGATGCCCAGGGTCTTGCCCTTGAGCTGCATGCCCAGCCCGAAGTTGGTTGGCATGGAGGCTGATTTCAGCCCCGCCTGCTGCCAGGCCCCGTGCTTGAGGTTGCCGATGTACTGAGGCAAGCGCCGCATGGCGGCCATCACGAGGGCCCAGGTCAGCTCGGCCGGGGCGATGGGTGAGCCCACGCCTTCCGCCACGGCGATACCCAGGCGCGTGCAGGCCTCGATATCGATGTGGTTGCCGACGCGCCCTGTCTGGCAGATCAGCCGCAGCTTGGGCAGCTTTTCCAGCAGGGCGCGGGGGAAGTGCGTGCGTTCGCGGATCAGCACCAGCGCTTCGGCGTCGCGAAGCCGCACGGACAGTTGCCCGGTGCCCTTCACGGTGTTGGTGTAGACCTTGGCATTGAGGCCATCGAGCTTGCTGGCGCATTGGAGCTTGCGCACAGCGTCCTGGTAGTCGTCCAGAATGATGATGTTCATGGGTCTGCTGCGTAACAGACACCATTGTGCAACGGTCTGAGGCTGCTTCGCCCGGCTGGGCGCCAGCACATCTGGGAACAGTGTGGCCGGATGTGACGACTTCCGCGGTCGGTCAGCCGCCGATGTCCGGCTTCACCAAGGGCTTTACCAGGGCCTCACCACTGCGAGACCTTGCTGGGTACCGGCTGGTCGCAAGCCGTGGTCACGCGTACGGGGAAGTGGCGGTTCAGGCTTTCCATGCGGCGGTAGGCCTCGGCCTGGCCGCGGTGGACGGCGATCACTCGGAACACGTCCGCACGCAGGTGCCAAAGCTCGCGCAGCGAGCGGGCCTGCGAGATCGATTCACGCGCGCGGGTGGCGGTGTAGGACTGCAGATCCCACACCACGGACAGGAACTCCGTCTTGACCTGGTTCAGCCCCTGCAGCACGCGGGGGTGGTCTTCCAGATCTTTGTCATCCCACAACCAATGCCAGGCGGTGGCCACCCAGCGGCGCCATTGGGGTTGCGAGCGGGCGAACAGGGCAGGGGGGCGGACTTCCTTGCGGAAGCCCGACGACGGCGCCCATTCGGTCGCGGGCACTTCCTGCGGCGCGGCCGAACTGGCCATCATGGATTCCCGAGCGACAGGGGCCGACGTTGCGCGCACTGCCGTCTTGCGGGCGGCGCGGGCAGGGTGGTCATCGAGAAAGAAGAAAGAGGCCATGTCATTCCCCGTCAGGCACACGTCCCGCGACGATGCGAGACCCTGTGAGAGCTTTCGACAGAACTGGGGGTGACTTGAGGCCGAACTGGGCGGGTTTGCCCTGCCAATTCGTGAGGAAGGGGCCGCCCAGACGTGACAAAGGCGCCGCAGGGGCGCCCTCCAAGGGGAAAAGAGAGGCCGTTCTGGCCGGCGGCGCCTCAGGCGGCAGCCAAAGTGCCCATCATCACGATGGGGCGCTCGATCATGGTCTGTCCTTGTGCCTGCTCGAACACTTCACGTGCGCAGCTCTCGCAGCAGCCACAGCAGGTGGCCGCGCCCGTTTCGAACTGCAGTGCTTCAAAGGACGAGCACCCGTCACGCACTTGGCGCTTGATGTCACGGTCGGAGACCTTGTGGCAGACGCAAACGATCATGGGGTAAAAGTTGAAGCAGGGAACGTAGCGACATTCTAAATGGGAATGATTCGCAGAAAACACCCTGTTCGAGTACCCCTTCATCGCGAGGGGGCAAAAGCGGTCACATTTGGCGTGACGCGCTTGCGGCGGGAGTGTTACTCCAGCTCGCCCATCTGCGATTGCAGATAGTTCTGAAGGCCCACCTGGTCGATCAGGTCCAGTTGGGTCTCCAGGAAATCGATGTGCTCTTCGGTGTCATCCAGGATGGCCTGCAGCAGATCGCGCGAGACGTAGTCACGCACGGATTCGCAGTAGGCAATGCCGTCCTTGATGGTGCCTTGGGCGCCGGTTTCGAGCTTCAGGTCGCACGACAGCAGCTCGGGCACGTCTTCACCGATCAGCAGCTTGCCCAGGTCTTGCAGGTTGGGCAGGCCGTCGAGCATGAAGATGCGGGCCATGAGCTTGTCGGCGTGCTTCATCTCGCCGATCGACTCTTCGTACTCCTTCTTGGCCAGCTTGTCGAAACCCCAGTGCTTCAACATGCGGTAATGCAGGAAGTACTGGTTCGTGGCCGTCAGTTCGTTTTTGAGTTGAGCATTCAAGTGCTCGATGACTTTGGGGTCGCCTTTCATGGGACTTCCTTCTGGTTGGAGTGGACTCTTGGGCACCCGAAACGGTGATGGGCGCCCAGGATAGGTTATACTCTACAGGTTTACCCGCAACCATCCCCGCCT
>CALAKR010000465.1 GCA_937923225.1 uncultured Aquabacterium sp.
GAGGTCCGGCCCGCCACCCTGTATGCCAACCTGTTCGCTGGCGAAGAGGTCTTCCCGCAGGCGCGCGCGCTGCTCCAATGGCTAACGGGCACTTGGGCCTGCAAGGTGGTAGAGCCCGGTACCGAAGAACCTCCGGCCTGAACAAAGGGCATCAATGGCCGACACGCATGCATGCGTCCGGCCCGCTCTAAAATCGTCGCCTGAGCTTTCAACGCCCGCACACCCCGTGTTCGGGCGCTTTGTCATTTCCGGACCATGCTGCCTGCCCTGCCCCTGCCTACCATCGCCCCCGGCAAACGCTACACCGTGCCCCGCCCGCTCGGCTCGGCCGATGCCCTGCTGCTGGCGCAGTTCGCACGGGCACGGAAGGCGCAAGGGCAGCTCACCGCCATCATCACGGCGGACCCGGCTGATGCGCAGCGCCTGATCGACGAGATCGGCTTCTTCGCGCCCGAGTTGCGCCGCGCCGTGTTTCCGGATTGGGAAACGCTGCCCTACGACACCTTCTCTCCGCACCAGGATCTGATCTCGGAGCGGCTGGCCACCTTGTGGCGTGTGCAGCAGGGCGTGAAGGGCGAAGGCGACACGGGCGTGGACGTGGTGCTGCTGCCGGCCACCACGGCGCTCACCCGCATGGCACCGCCCTCTTTCCTGGCGGCCTACACATTCCACTTCAAGCAGAAGCAAAAGCTCGACGAGGCCGCGCTGAAATCGCAGCTCACCCTGGCCGGCTACACGCACGTGAGCCAGGTGGTGTCGCCGGGTGAATACGCCGTGCGCGGCGGCCTGATCGACCTGTTCCCGATGGGCTCGCCGGTGCCTTACCGCGTGGACCTGTTCGGCGACGAGGTCGACTCCATCCGCACCTTCGACCCCGACAGCCAGCGCAGCCTCTACCCCGTGCCCGAGGTGCGCCTGCTGCCCGGCCGCGAGTTCCCGATGGACGAGGCCGCGCGTGGCGCCTTCCGCAACCGCTGGCGCGAACGCATCGAGGGCGACCCGACCAAGTCGCGCATCTACAAGGACATCGGCAACGGCGTGGCCACGGCCGGCATCGAGTACTACCTGCCGCTGTTCTTCGACGAGACCTCGACGCTGTTCACGCACCTGGGTGCGAGCACGGCGCTGGTGCTGCACGGCGACATCGACGAGGCCCTGCGCCGCTTCTGGACCGAGACGCGCGAGCGCCACCGCTTCCTGCAGCACGACCCCGAGCGGCCCATCCTGCCGCCCGAGGACATCTACCTCAAGCCCGAGGATTTCTTCACCCTGGCCAACGCGCACGCGCAACTGGCGGTGCGCGGCAGCGAGCCGGTGGACTGGGCCCGCCCGCTGCCCGACCTGTCGACCGAACGCGGCGCACAGGAACCGCTGCGCAAGCTGCAAGCCCACGTCAAGAACGCCCGCCAACGCGTGCTGGTCGTGGCCGAGAGCGGCGGCCGCCGCGAGAGCCTGCTGGAGCTGCTGCGTGACCATGGCATCGACCTGCCCTCCGTTGATTCGCTGCAGGCCTTCGCCGCCAGCGACCATGCCCGCGCGATGGTGGTGGCCCCGTTGGCCGGCGGCTTCATCTGGCAGGAGGCCGCAACGCCCGACGCCGGCCTGCAGTTCATCACCGAGACCGAACTGTTCGACGCCAGCCCGACCACGCGCCGGCGCAAAAAGGCCGAGCAGACCACCGACGTCGATTCGCTCATCAAGGATCTGTCCGAACTGAACGTGGGCGACCCGGTGGTGCACAGCAACCACGGCATCGGCCGCTACCAGGGCCTGATCAACCTGGACCTGGGCGACGGGCCATCCGAGTTCCTGCACCTGGAATACGCCGACAAGGCCACGCTGTACGTGCCCGTGTCGCAGCTGCACCTGATCAGCCGCTACACCGGCGTCAGCGCCGAGGAAGCGCCGCTGCACAAGCTCGGCTCGCCGCAGTGGGACAAGGCCAAGCGCAAAGCCGCCGAGCAGGTGCGCGACACCGCGGCCGAGCTGCTGAACCTGTACGCCCGCCGCGCCGCGCGCGAGGGCTTTGCCTTCCGCTTCAGCGCGCAGGATTACGAGGCCTTCGCGGCCAGCTTCGGCTTCGAGGAGACGGCCGACCAGCGCGCCGCCATCCACGCCGTGGTGCAGGACATGATCAGCCCGCGCCCGATGGACCGCCTGGTCTGCGGCGACGTGGGCTTCGGCAAGACCGAGGTGGCCCTGCGCGCCGCTTTCGTGGCCGTGACCGGCGGCAAGCAGGTGGCCCTGCTGGCGCCCACCACGCTGCTGGCCGAGCAGCACTACCAGAACATCTCCGACCGCTTCTCGCAGTGGCCGGTGCGCGTGGCCGAGATGTCGCGCTTTCGCTCCGCCAAGGAGATCAAGGCCGCGATGCAGGGCCTGGAGGACGGCACCATCGACATCGTCATCGGCACGCACAAGCTGTTGAGCGACTCGGTCAAGTTCAAGCGCCTGGGCCTGCTCATCATCGACGAGGAACACCGTTTCGGCGTGCGCCACAAGGAAGCCATCAAGGCCATGCGCGCCGACATCGACGTGCTCACGCTCACGGCCACGCCCATCCCTCGCACGCTGGGCATGGCCATGGAGGGCCTGCGCGATCTGTCCGTGATCGCCACCGCGCCACAGCGCCGCCTGGCCATCAAGACCTTCGTGCGCAGCGAATCGAGCAGCGTGATCCGCGAGGCCGTGCTGCGCGAGCTCAAGCGCGGCGGCCAGGTCTACTTCCTGCACAACGAGGTCGAGACCATCGAGAACCGCCACGCGATGCTGCGCGAACTCCTGCCCGAGGCGCGCATCGGCATCGCCCATGGCCAGATGCACGAGCGCGACCTGGAAAAGGTGATGCGCGACTTCGTCTCGCAGCGCTTCAACATCCTGCTGTGCACCACCATCATCGAGACCGGCATCGACGTGCCGACCGCGAACACCATCATCATGCACCGCGCCGACCGCTTCGGCCTGGCCCAGCTGCACCAGCTGCGCGGCCGCGTGGGTCGCTCGCACCACCAGGCCTATGCCTACCTGCTGGTGCCCGACGTGGAAGGCCTGACCAAGCAGGCCGCGCAGCGCCTGGACGCCATCCAGAACATGGAAGAGCTCGGCAGCGGCTTCTACCTGGCCATGCACGACCTGGAGATCCGTGGCGCCGGCGAGGTGCTGGGCGACAACCAGAGCGGCAACATGATGGAAGTGGGCTTCCAGCTCTACAACGAGATGCTGTCCGAGGCGGTGCGCTCGCTGAAGAACGGCAAGGAGCCGGACCTGCTCTCACCACTGGGCATGTTCGGCAGCAACACCGACATCAACCTGCACGCGCCCGCCCTGCTGCCAGATGCCTACTGCGGCGATGTGCACGTGCGCCTGAGCCTGTACAAGCGCCTGGCCACGGCCGATTCCACCGACAAGATCGAGACCATGCTGGAGGAAATCGTGGACCGTTTCGGCAAGCTGCCGCCGCAGGCTCAGACGCTGTTCGACACGCACAAGCTGCGCGTGCTGGCCAAGCCCTACGGCGTGGTCAAGATCGACGCGGCGCCGGGCATCATCAACGTGACCTTCCGCCCCAACCCGCCGATCGAGCCGATGCGCATCATCGAGCTGGTGCAGAAGAACAAGCAGATCAAGCTGGCCGGCAACGACAAGCTGCGCGTCGAGAAAGCGCTGAGCGATCCGAAGGACCGGGCGCAGTACGTGCGGGATCTGTTGCGGCAGCTGGGGCAGCCGATCAAGGCTTGAACCTGGCTCGGAAGAACCGGGCTGCTTGATGCACGCCCGGCCTGAGCATCAGGCCAGGTCTTTGATGCCAGGCGCCTTGACGCCCAGGATCGAGGCGCCCACGGCCTCAGCCACCTCGATGCCATCGACGCCAGCGGACATGATGCCACCGGCATAACCCGCGCCCTCACCCGCCGGGTACAGGCCCTTGACATTGAGGCTCTGGTAATCGCGGCCCCGCGTGATGCGCAGCGGCGACGAGGTGCGCGTTTCGACACCCGTCAACACGGCATCGGCCATCGAGAAGCCCTTGATCTGCTTTTCGAACGCCGGCAGCGCCTCGCGGATCGCTGCCAGCGCATAGCCTGGCAGGCTGCCACGGCCCTTCTGGGCCAGGTCCGTCATCAGCACGCCCGGCTTGTAGGACGGCATCACATCGCCCAGGGCGGTGCTGCGCTGGCCCTTGATGAAATCGCCCACCAGTTGACCAGGCGCGATGTAGCCACCACCACCCAACTCATAGGCGCGCGACTCCCAGATGCGCTGGAAGGCCATGCCGTCCAGGGGATTCACGGGGCCATCGCTCAGGCCGTCCTGCCGGTAATCCTGCGGCGAGATGCCCACCACGATGCCGGCGTTGGCGTTGCGCTCGTTGCGCGAATACTGGCTCATGCCATTGGTGACCACGCGCTCGGGTTCGGAGGTGGCGGCCACCACCGTGCCGCCGGGGCACATGCAGAAGCTGTAGACCGAGCGGCCGTTGCGGGCGTGGTGCACCAGCTTGTAATCAGCCGCGCCCAGGATTTCGTTGCCCGCGTTGGGCCCGAAGCGCGCGCGATCGATCACGCCCTGCGGGTGCTCGATGCGGTAGCCGATCGAGAAGGGCTTGGCCTCCATGTGCACGCCTTGCTCGTGCAGCATCTTGAAGGTGTCGCGGGCGCTGTGGCCCAGCGCCAGCACGACGTGGTCGGCGCGAATCTGCTCGCCGCTGGCCAGGGTCACACCGCGCACATGGCCGTCTTCGATCTCCAGGCCCGTGACGCGCTGCTGAAAGCGGATCTCACCGCCCAGCGATTCGATCTCGGCACGCATCTTCTCGATCATGCTGACCAGGCGGAAGGTGCCGATGTGGGGCTTGCTCACGTAGAGGATCTCTTCGGGCGCTCCGGCCTTGACGAACTCGGTGAGCACCTTGCGCGTGAGGTGGCGCGGATCGCTGATCTGGCTCCAGAGCTTGCCGTCGGAGAAGGTACCCGCCCCGCCCTCGCCGAACTGAACGTTCGATTCGGGGTTGAGCTCGCTCTGGCGCCAAAGGCCCCAGGTGTCCTTGGTGCGTTGGCGCACTTCCTTGCCGCGCTCGAGCACGATCGGACGCAGACCCATCTGCGCCAGGATCAAGGCGACGAACAGGCCGCAGGGCCCGAAGCCAACGATCACAGGACGGGGTTTGGAAGCAGCACCGCCGTCAGTCGACGCATGGCCGATGAAGTGATAGCTGGTGTCCGGCGTGGGCCGGATGTGCGGATCGCCCTTGAAGGTATCCAGCAGGCGGGCCTGCGTGGCCGGATCGGCCAGTTCGCAATCCACCGTGTAGATCAGGACGATGGCGGATTTCTTGCGCGCGTCGTAGCTGCGCTTGAACACCGTGAAGTCCTTGAGGTCAGCGTCGGCCTTGAGGCCCAGGCGGGCCACGATGGCAGGCCTCAGGGCATCTTGCGCATGGTCCAGCGGCAACCGCAGTTCAGTGATTCTCAACATGGCCTATACGCTATACGCTGATGCGCTGGTACTCGCAAAAAGACGCCGCAAGAAGGTACGCAAAGGCATGCAGAGGCTATCGCAGGCCCGGCGTAAAAGTGACATCGGAACCCTCCATTTTAGGCGCAAATGCCGTTTGGGGGGCCCTATATGGCTGCAGGGGCCCGCTGATCAAACGCTGCGCCAGGGAACAGCCAGCGCCACACGCCAGTTCGGCGCCGCACGCATGTCTGCCCACAGGCGACGCAGCTCGAACACATTGGCTGTCCACGGATCCTGGCGAGGGGGCATGAGCGTGGCGCCATAGTCCACCGGCTCCGTCTGGCGCACGTAGGTGCCGAACAGGTGGTCCCACAGCATCGTGAACTCGCCGAAGTTGCGGTCCAGGTAGACGGCATTGCGGCCATGGTGCAGGCGGTGGTTGGCCGGCGTGTTGAACACCCACTCGAACCAGGGCAGCCAGCGCAGCCGCGGAACCCACGAGGTGTGCGTCCAGAAGGACCACAGCTCGATCAGCGCGTAGCACAGCACGATCATCTCGGCATGGAACCCCAGCAGCGCCAGCGGCAAAAAGAACGGGATGCGGTCCAGCGTGTCCAGCAGGCCCAGACGGGGCCCCACCGTGAGGTTGAACTCGGGCGCCGTGTGGTGCACGCTGTGGCCCACCCAGAACCAGCGCACGTGGTGCTGTGAGCGGTGCAGGCAATAGGCACACAGATCCGTGCCCAGCAGGCACAGCCCCCAGGCCAAGGCGCCATCGGCAGGCAGATCGAACACCCCGAAGGCCTCGCGCGCAGCCTGCAGCACCGGCAGCACCAGCAGGAAGGTGGTGATCACGTAGGCGCCGAAATGCAGCAGCGCCAGCGACACGCTGGACAAGGTGATGCGCACCGTGTGCGTCGGGCGCCTGCGCCAGGCAGACCAGGCCAGCTCCAGCGCGATCAGGCCCACCACCAGGAACAGCTGGTGATCGATCACCGCCTGCACCCAGGGCGTCAGCAAAACCTCGCCCATGTCAGCGATCAGGCCTGCCGGGCTGATGGCGGGTGACATCCTCCAGCGCCATCAGCAGGCTGGTGCGGTCGGATTCGCTGACATCCTGGGATGCGCGGCCGCTCAGGGCGCCTTCGAGCGCCCACAGCAGCTGCAGCGGGGCATCCGGAAACACCGCCCTCACGCGCACGAAGGCTGTGACAGCCCCGGCCTTGCGCAAGGCGCTCTCGGAGCGGATGCCGGCCTGCACCAGCATCCCCGCGAACGCAGGCCCCAGGTTGGGCAGAGCCTGCAGACTGGCAGTACCGCGCCCCGGGCTGCTTGAGGCAGCCCCCTTGGGTGCCGCCTGGCCCTTCAGCTTGGCGGCCTTGCGCGCGGCAGGTCGGTTGCGCACCGCACACTCATAGGCCAAGTGCGCCCACCAGGCCATGCGCTCGGGGTCATCAAACACCTCGGAGGGGGCATGGTGATAGCGCAGGGTGGCTGTCTTGCCCCTGGATTCGTAGGTGAAGGGCATCAGCCCCTCCCGCTCGAACACCGCCTGTGACTGGTCATCGGCCTTGAAATACAGCTGCTCGTCGGCGATCAGCGCGAACATCAGGCCATCGCGGTACACGCCATGCCCGCCGAACATGGGTTTGGCCTGAACCGGCGCGAACAAGGCCATCTGCTCGACCACCTGGTCGGCGAAGGCCTGCTTGCGGGAAGGGATGGGCGCACGGGGCATGATCAGGCATCCTGCGGTGAGGGGTGAAGGATAATCCAGCCTCTTTCAAGCCGTGCTTTGATTTCCGCCATGAGTGCTCCCCTCGAATTCGCCCCCGGTCTGGTCGTCCAGCGCTTCACGCCGCCTTTGACCTTGCGCGCCTTCAAGGCCATCGCGTTCGACATGGATTCCACGCTGATCAGCATCGAGTGCATCGACGAGATCGCCGATGCCGCCGGCAAGAAGGCCGAGGTGGCCGCCATCACCGAAGCGGCCATGCGTGGCGAGATCACCGATTTCAAGGACAGCCTGCGCCGCCGCGTAGCCCTGCTCAAGGGCGTGCCCGCCGAGGCGCTGCAGCAGGTCTATGACCAGCGCCTCAAGCTCAACCCCGGCGCGCCGGAACTGATCAACGCCGCCAAGGCCGCCGGACTGCAGACCCTGCTGGTGTCCGGCGGCTTCACCTTCTTCGCCGACCGGGTGCGTGAGCGCCTGGGCATGCACGAGGCCCACTCCAACGTGCTGGAAGTGCAAGGCGGCCTGCTGACGGGGCAGGTGCTGGGCGATATCGTCGATGGCGAAGCCAAGCGCCAGCACCTGCTGGCCCTGTGCGCGCGCATCGGTTGCGAGCCCTCGCAGGCCATCGCGGTGGGCGATGGTGCCAATGACCTGCCGATGATGGGTGCCGCCGGCCTGAGCGTGGCCTACCACGCCAAGCCCAAGGTGCGTGAACAGGCCATGGTCGCCATCAACGAAGGCGGTCTGGACCGCCTGCTCGAACTGATGGCCTGAGGCGCAAAGCCCTTCAGCGCAACTGCTCGGTCTCTGGGCGCGTCAGGTTGATGCGCGCCAGTTCCTCGGACGCCAGGCGGCTGGCCTCGGCCAGCACCGCTGCGAACTGATCGATCTGCTCGAAGGTGTGGTCGGCCATGATCTGCAAGCGCAGACGGCTGGCATCCCGCGGCACCGCAGGATGCTCGACCAGGTTGACCAGCATGCCGCCGGCCAGCATGAAGCGCGTCAGCAGGCGCGAGCGTCCGATGCCGCCCACCACCAGCGGCACCACCGCCGAGGGCAGCCCCAGCACGGTATGCCCGGTGCCCTGCAGCAGTTGCCGCAGGTGCAGCGCGTTGTTCAGCAGGTTCTGGCGCCGCACCTGCCCCTCGGGCGATTGCACGATGTCCAGCGCCTTGAGCACCACCGCCGCCTGCACTGGCGACATCGCGTTGGTAAAAGTGTGCGGCCCGCAGCCGAAGCGGATGGCCAGCTTCAGGCCGGGCTCGTTGCAGGCCACGAAGCCGCCATTGGCCGCGAAGGTCTTGGAAAAACTGCCCATGACCACGTCGACCTTGCCCAGCATGCCCTGGGTTTCCAGGGCGCCCAGCCCGTGGGGCCCCATGCTGCCCAGGTCATGGGCCACGTCGACCATCAAGGTGGCCTGATGGCGGTGCGCCAGCTCCTGATGGGCCTGCAGATCGGGTGAATCGGCGTCCATCGAGAACAGCGATTCAGTGACGACCAGGATGCCGGCGGAGGGATCCTCCTGGCGGATGCGCACCAGGTGGGCTTCGAGCTCCGTCACGGACAGGTGGGCGAAGCTGTGGACGTGCTTGGTTGCCCCCCGGGCGCCCTCCCACAGGCTGGCGTGCGCCAGATGGTCGATCACCACATGATCACCCGGGCGCACCAGGGTGCGGATGGCACCATAGCCCGCGCCCCAGCCGGTCGGGAACAGCGCGCACGAGCGCATGCCCAGGAAGCTGGCCAGACGCTGCTCCAGCGCCACCGACAGGGTGGTGTTGCCCATCAGGGCCGGGCTGCCGGCCGAGTGCACGCCGTAGCGGGCGATGGCCTCCACCGCCGCCGTCTGGATCTGGGGGTGGCAGGCCAGTGACAGGTAATCCTGGCTGGCAAAGTTGATGCCGTCGCCCAGGGGCCGGCCCTTGCGGTCATGCGCCTGAGCGTGCGTGAGCACCGGCCCCACGATCTGTTTGGCGAAGGTGTCAATGCTGAAATCGTCCAGCATGTCCCAGCCGTAGGGCAAAGGGCTCAGCCGCCCCAGCAGTGATGCGGGGCGGGCAATGGCGGGCGATGCGGCGGTATCCCCTGAGGCCTGAGCCTTGGCCATTTCGGCCAGGAATCCTGCCAGCGTTCCCTGAAGGGCGATTGTTGTGCGGTCCATGGACCGGCACTGTACGGCGATCCTTCTATATTTGACGAATCACGACACACCCCGCTTGAGGGGGTTCAAGCCTTGGCAGGAACCGGTTCAGCCATGACCACGATGCCGTCTTCGTCGGCGTAGAGCCAATCGCCGGGGCGCACCCACACGCCCTGGATCTGCACGGCCACGTCGCGCTGGCCCTCGTTGCGCTTCTCGGTGGGCAGGGGCATGGAGGCCAGCGCCCGGATGCCGGTGTCGCATTCGGCCAACTCGGCCACGTCACGCACGCAGCCGTCGACCACCACGCCGGCCCAGCCGTTCTTGGCCGCGGCCTTGCCCAGGTTACCGCCCACCAGGGCGCGGCGCAGCGAGGCACCGCCATCGACCACCAGCACGCGGCCATTGCCCGGCGAATCCACCGCGGCCTTCACGAAGGAGTTGTCCTCAAAGCACTTGACCGTGCTGACCGGACCTGCGAACTTGCGCTTCTTGCCGAAATCCTTGAACACGGGCGGCAGCACGCGGAAAGCGCCGTCGGTGTCGTTCTTGTGCTCGTCGCACAGGTCGCAGGTCACGAAATCGGTCATGGCAGGCTCCAGGGATTCAAGTCGGGTAAAGATACAAGGCTTATTGTCACCGCCCAGAGGGTGGCTGCCGGGCAGAACGCCTGAATGGGGGACAATGGAAGGCTGTCCGCACCCTGCCGCCCGATGAGTTCGACGCCTTCTTCCACCCCCGTGACGCGACGCTGGCTGCGCCAGGCGCTGACGTGGCTCGTGGGTGTGGGCCTGCTGGCCTGGCTGCTGAGCCATGTGCCGCTGAACACGGTGCGGGAAGCCCTGGCCGCCCCCTCTGCGCTGGTATGGGCCGGCACGTTGCTGGGCCTGCTGCTGAGCTACCTGATGCGCGCAGCCCGGCTCCAAGTAGTGATGGGTTTGAACGATCAATCCCCTACTGGTGCCCTGCCCCGCAAGGCGCTCGGCCTGCGCCTGGACGCCCTGCGCGTGATCCTGATGCACAACGCCGCCGTGAACCTGCTGCCCATGCGCGCGGGCGAGCTGAGTTTTCCCTGGCTGGCATCCACCCAGTTGCGCATGCCCCTGGCCCAGGCCGTGGCCAGCCTGCTGTGGATGCGCCTGCAGGATCTGGCCGTGCTGCTGGCCCTGGGGCTGCTGCTGTGGCCCGGGCTGCCCGTGGTCTGGCGCGCGGCCGGGCTGACCCTGCTGGTGCTGGGGTGGTTCGCCGGGCTCAAGCTGCTGGACCTGCTGCAGGCGTCGGGCAATGCCAGCGTCCCTACATCGAAGTGGCGGCAACTGCTGCAACGCCTGCATGCGGCCCTGGTGGATCCGCACCACCACCGGCCCGCCGCCTGGGGCTTCACCTGGGCCAACTGGGCGATCAAACTCACGGCGGGGGCGCTGTTGCTCTCGGCCATCACCCAGACCAGCTTGGGGGCGGGTTGGGCCGGCGCCCTGGGTGGCGAGCTGGCCGCCGTCGTGCCCATCCAGGGGCCGGCCGGTTTCGGCACCTACGAGGCGGGCGTGTGGGCGGGTTTCGCCCTCAGCACGCCTGCCAGCGCCCTGGCCCAGGGCCATGCCGTGGCCGCTGCCCTGGCCCTGCACCTGTGTTTCCTGCTGTGCGCCGTGGCGGCGGGCGCCATCGCCTGGGCCACGCCCTCGTGGTCGTCCCCGCGTCTTCCCGACTGACGGCCCCCACGCGTTTTTGCTACAACCCCTTCTCTCATGCCTGTTGAGTCCATGGACACCGCTCTCACCCGTTCCCCCTCGCACCGCCTGTCCATCGTCGTGCCGATGTACAACGAGGTGGACAACGTCGAGCCCTTCGTGACCGCGGTGCACAACGCCCTGGACAGCTACCCGCACCCCTGGGAGCTGATCATCGTCAACGACGGCAGCCGGGACGGCACCCAGCAGGCCCTGGACAAGCAGGCCGAACTGCGCGGCCCGCACGTGCGCCCCATCCACCTGTGGCGCAACTTCCGCCAGACGGCGGCCATGCAGGCCGGCATCGACGCGGCGCGCGGCGACGTCATCGTCACCCTCGACGGCGACCTGCAGAACGACCCGAAGGACATCCCCTCCCTGGTCGACAAGCTGCTCAAGGACGACCTGGACCTGGTGGCCGGCTGGCGCCAGAACCGCCAGGATGCCTTCATCCTGCGCAAGATCCCCTCGCGCATCGCCAACCGCCTGATCCGCCGCATCACCGGCCTGGAGTTCCAGGATCTCGGCTGCAGCCTCAAGGCCTACCGTGCCGACGTGCTCAAGCGCGTGCGCCTGTACGGCGAGATGCACCGCTTCATCCCCGCGTGGATGGCCACGGTGACCTCGCCGGCGCGCATGTCCGAGGTGCCTGTGAGCCACCACGCACGTACGGCCGGTGAGTCCAAGTACGGCATCTCGCGCACCCTGCGCGTGGTGCTCGATCTGCTGGCGGTGAACTTCTTCCTGCGCTTCGCCGGGCGCCCTGGCCACTTCTTCGGCGGCGTGGGCCTGGGCGTGGGCCTGGTCGGCACCCTGATCCTGTCCTACCTGGGCGTGCTCAAGCTGCTGGGCGAATCCATCGGCGGCCGCCCGCTGCTGTGGCTGGGCTTCTTCTGCGTGCTGGGCGGTCTGCAGTTCCTGACCACCGGCGTGCTGGCCGAGCTTTTGATCCGCATTTACTACGACCGGGGCGATGTGGCGCCGTACCACACATCGCACACGGCCCCTGCGTCCGACGCCGACAGCTGGCATCGCCGGACCTGATCCTCCCCTCTGCTAGCCATGACCAACACGACCTCTCCCGCTGCGGCCACACCCCCCCCTGACATCGCGCGCACCCAGGGTGCCCGGCCGGCGCACCGCTGGCCCCGCCTGTGGGGCCGCCGCATGTGGTTGCTGCTGGCCCTGGCCGCCGCGCTGCTGCTCTACCGGGTGGCCGTGGTGCACTACAGCGGCATCTCGCTGTTCTTCGACGAGGCCCAGTACTGGGACTGGTCGCGTGAGCTGCAATGGGGCTACTTCTCCAAGCCACCGGTGATCGCAGGCCTGATCGCCGCCGGCACGGCCGTTTTCGGCAACGGCGTGCTCGGTGTGAAGATCATGCCCATGCTCACCTATGTAGCCACCGCCGTGGCCATGGTCGGGCTGGCACGTGCGCTGTGGCCAACCTCCAGCGGGGTGCGTACCGGCATCGTGGCCGGCGCACTGTTCCTGACCTCGCCGATGACGGGCCTGCTGGGCATGTTCGCCAGCACCGACGGCCCCCTGCTGCTGTGCTGGACGCTGGCCGCCTGGGCCCTGTGGCGCGCCCAGGTCACCAACCGGCTGGGCCTGTGGCTGCTGTGCGGTGTGGTCTGCGGCGTGGGCATGCTGAGCAAGTACACGATGGCGGCCTTCGCCATCACGGCACTGTGGGCGCTGTGGGGCGTGCACGGCCCCAAGCGCGGGCTGCTGCGCCTGGGGCCCTGGGTGGCCATTGCCGCGGCGCTGGCCGTGCTGGCGCCCAATGTGTTGTGGAACGCCGAATGGGGTTTCCCTACGCTGCAACACACGGCCGACATCACCACCAAATCCAGCCGATCCGGCGGGCCGGTGGCCGCGCTGGTGTTCCTGGTGGGCCAGATCGCCATGCTCGGCCCGGTGGCGGTGATCGCGGGCCTGTGGCTGCACCGCCGCGTGCACACCGGCACCAACGAGGTGGCCGGCCAGAGCCAGTGGGCCGCCTCCAGCCAGATGCTGCCCCCCAGCCAGTGGGCGGCCAGCACCCAGGTGGCGTCGTCCAGCCAGCCGGCATCGTCGCAGTTGTCGCAGCCTGAGCAGGCGCGCGCCAAGTCCACCCGCAACTCGGCTTACTACCTGGCCTCGGTCACGTCCTACCGCTACCTGGTGGCCCTGAGCGCCCCGCTGCTGCTGATCGCGGTGGCACAGGCCTTCCGGGCCGATGCGCACGTAAACTGGGCCGCGCCGGCCATGATCAGCCTGTTCCTGCTGCTGGCCACACGCCTGAGCCTGCCGCTGGTGCCGCTGTCGGCCCCCCGCCCGCAGGCCTGGTTCTGGGTGGTGCTGGCCAGCAACCTGATACTGACCAGCATCGTGCTGCACGCCCGCGACGTGATGGGTGACAAGCTGCCCGCGAAGGCCGATGTGCTCGTGCGCATGCGCGGCTGGGACGCCGCCTTCGGCCAGCTCGATCCGCTGCTGAACGATCCCCGCGTGCAGGGCCTGCCCATCGTGGCCGACAAGCGCCTGCTGCTGGCCCAGGCCGCCTACCAATGGCGCAGCCACCAGCCCCGCATCATGGCCTGGAACCCCACCGGCGAGCATGGCGACCACTACCAGCTGCAGCGCAGCATGCCCAACACCGTCGGGCAGGACGTGCTGCTGCTGACCGATGCCCCCGATCCGGACTACATCCTCAACCGCTTCGCCTTCAAGCGCGAACTGGGGCGCTCCGTGGTGCAGGTGGGCCCTGGCCGCCAGATCACGCTGTACCTGTACCTGGCACGCGGCTTCCTGGGCTACGACAACAAGACCTACACCCAGCAAAGCGGCACAGCCGACGAACGCAGCGAGGACATTCCCTTTACTGAACAAGCTCAGGAACAACCCAAAGGTGGGCCTAGCAATTGACGCCTCCTGATCGATCCCCACACACGCATACGGCCAGGGCTGCCCGCCATGAGCCCGACGATGACGACGACAGCTTCGACACCCGGCTCATCTGGGCGGGCCTGTTCCTGAGCCTGGCGCTGTTCGCCAAGGTGCCCACCATCGACCTGATCTTCTCGCAGCGCTACTACACGCCCGAGGCCGGCTTCTTCCAGGCCAACAACCCGCTGGTGCAGGCCCTCTACCAGTACACGCCCATGGTGGGCAACACCCTGCTGGTGCTCAGCGCCCTGCTGGCCGTGGGCGCCCCCTGGCTGGCCATGCTGGCCCGCCGACAAGGCCGGGACAACACCGCGACGCAGCTCACAGGCCTGTGGCGCCGCACCGCCATCGGCGTGCTCCTGATGGCCACGCTCAGTTCGGGCCTGATCGTGGAGCTGGGCCTGAAGAACCTCATGGGCCGCCCTCGCCCCGTCCAGACCATCGAATTCGGCGGCGACCAGCCCTTTCACGGCGCCTTCCAGCGCGGCGACAACCCTGGCAGCCACCGCAGCTTCGTCAGCGGCCACGCCGCGGCCGGCTTCAGCCTGATCGCCCTGGGGCTGTTCGCCGGGCGCACCTGGCGCCGACGCTGGACGCTGATCGGCCTGACCGCTGGCGCCCTGGTGGGCCTGGGCCGCATCATGCAGGGTGGCCACTACCTCAGCGACGTGGTGTTTTCTTTCTACGCCGTCTGGTTGTCCTGCGAACTGGTAGCCTTCGGCATGCGGCGTTGGGATCAGCGCCGACAAGCCCCACCCCGCGCCCCCACCGCGCCCTGACGCCCCCGTTCCGTCCTATGTCTTCCGCCGAGTCCGTTCTCTTCGACTACACACGCCAGGATGCCTCTGGCGTCAGTTGCACCGCCCACGCCTGGGCCAAGGTGCCCCCCGCCCTGCCCGCCGACGAAAAAGCCGCGGTAAAGGCCCGCATCAAGGAGCTGCTGGTCTCGCAGAACGCCGTGCTGGTGGCCCACTACTACGTCGATGGCGATCTGCAGGACCTGGCCCTGGAAACCGGTGGCTGCGTGTCCGACTCGCTGGAAATGGCCCGATTCGGCCGCGACCACGCCGCCCAGACCCTGATCGTGGCCGGCGTGAAGTTCATGGGCGAATCGGCCAAGATCCTCAGCCCCGAAAAGCGCGTGCTGATGCCGACGCTGGAAGCCACCTGCTCGCTCGACGTGGGCTGCCCGGTGGACGAGTTCAGCGCCTTCTGCGATCAGCACCCGGA
>CALAKR010000466.1 GCA_937923225.1 uncultured Aquabacterium sp.
TGGCATCGGGATCGTCGTATTCAGCAGGCTTTTGCAGCGACTGGCCGCCGATGAACGCCGCGAAATCGGAGTTCTTGCGGTGGATCATCGCCAGGAAGCCGTTCTTGGAGAGCTCAGCCTCGCGACGGTCGGAGATCGAGATCTCGGTGGGGCACTTCATGTCCACGCCGCCGTCGTCGGACGGGAAGGTGTGCGTGGGCAGGTTCTGCACCGCACCGCCGGACTCGACACCGCGGATGCGCGAGCACCAGCCGAACTCCTTGAAGGAGCGGTTGATGTTGGTGGCCATGGCGTAGGCCGCATTGGCCCAGCCGTACTTGCTGTGGTCGCCGCCGTTGGTTTCTTCTTCGAAGTCGAACTCTTCGACGGGGCTGGTCTTGGCGCCATAGGGCAGGCGCGCCAGGAAACGCGGCATGCACAGGCCCAGGTAGCGGGCGTCGTCGGATTCGCGCAACGAGCGCCAGGCAGCGTACTCGGGCGTCTGGAAGATCTTGGTCAGGTCGCGCGGGTTGGCCAGCTCCTGCCACGATTCCATCTGCATCACGGCCGGGCTGGTACCCGACAGGAAGGGGCAGTGGGCGGCCGCAGCGATCTTGGCCATCTCGCCCAGCAACTCGACATCGGGCGGGGTGTGATCGAAGTAGTAGTCACCGACCAGGCAGCCGAAAGGCTCGCCGCCGAACTGGCCGTATTCTTCCTCGTACAGCTTCTTGAACAGGGGCGACTGATCCCAGGCCGTGCCCTTGTAACGCTTGAGCGTTTTGGCCAGATCCTGCTTGCTGACGTTCATCACGCGGATCTTGAGCTGCTCGTCGGTCTCGGTGTTGCTCACCATGTAGTGCAGACCGCGCCACGCCGACTCCAGCTTCTGGAAATCTTCATGGTGGATGATGCGGTTGACCTGCTCGGAGAGCTTCTTGTCGATCGCGGCGATCATCGCTTCGATGGACTTGACCGCATCGGCGCTGATGATGTTGGTGTGCGCCAGGGCCTGTGCGGCCAGTGTCTGCACGGCCTGCTCGACGGCGCCCTTGGCTTCGTCGGTCTTGGGCTTGAATTCCTTCTGCAGCAGCGAGGTGAACTCGTTGCCTTCGAGGGTGACGCCTGCCAGCGCCGAGCTTTGTTGCTGTTCAGCCATGTCGTTTCACTCCTGGGCGCTTATTGCTCGTCGGCGGGTTTGGCGGCGGCCGTCAGCGACTGCAGCAGCGACGGGTCGTTCAGGACCTTGTTGATCAGCTCTTCGGCACCGGTCTTGCCGTCCATGTAGGTGATCAGGTTGGACAGCTGGGTGCGGGCTTCGAGCAGCTTGTTGAGGCCCTCGACCTTGCGCGCCACGGCGGCGGGCGTGAAGTCGTCCATGTTCTCGAAGGTGATGTCCACGGGCAGGTTGCCTTCACCGGTGAGGGTGTTGGGCACCTGGAAGGCCACGCGGGGCTTCATGGACTTCATGCGGGCGTCGAAGTTGTCGACGTCGATCTCCAGGAACTTGCGATCGGCCACGGCGGGCAGGGGATCCTCGGGCTTGCCCGACAGGTCGGACATGACACCCATCACGAAGGGCAACTGCACCTTCTTTTCGGCGCCGTACAACTCGACGTCGTATTCGATCTGCACGCGGGGCGCGCGATTGCGCGATACAAACTTTTGTCCGCTCATGGAATGACTCCGTTTCAATGACCGTTAAGCTCAACGAACCACATTACAACACCGGCGCGAGGCCGTGAGACCCCTCTAAAGGGGTCCCTAAATCTTAGGGGGAGCCCCGAGGGTCTCAATAACCACCGCCGCCTCCGGCCACGGTATCGGGATCCACCCCCATGATCTTGGCCACCTCGGCCAGCGCTTCGGGCGCCAGTTCCTTGACCAGTTCCAGGAAGTTCTTGTCGATCAGGCGCTGGGCGCGGCGCAGCAGCAACTGGGCCGGGCTGGTGGGCTCGGTGCGCTCCAGGTACTGACACACCAGGTCGATGGCCTTGACCGCATCCTCTCGGGTGTCGATCGAGTCGCCAATGCCGGCGCCACCGCGGCCGCCCCGGCGTGGTGCACTGCTGGTCTCGGCAGCATCGCTGTCGCCACCACCCAGGTCGCCCAGCAGGCTGTCGAGGTCCAGATCGTCGCTGCTGCCTGCGCTGTCCTGGGGCGTGACCCGCACCAGGCCGGCCAGCATGTCCTTGAGCGTGTCGCAGGAGGGCGCGCGGCCATACCCGACCCGGTCCTGCAGCAGGCTGACCAGGGCATCGAGCTCGCTGGCGGCGCGCTGGCCCAGGTCCTTGAGCGTGTCGTCATCGGCGATGGCTGCTGCCAGCATCTGCTCGATGGAGTCGGCGCTCATGGGGGATTCGTCTTCGCGGGCCGGGATCTTCTCGAGCGCCACCTCGATGTCGCGCACCGAGAGCTGCCCTACGGCACGGTTGCGGAACACCAGCGACTGGCGAACATCGCCCAACATGGCGGCGCTGTCTTCCAGTTGCGACAGCACGTTCAGGCGGGCATAGGGGTCGCCGTCGTCCGGGTCGGGCTTGGGATGCACGTCATCCCAGAAGCGCTCGAGCAGTTCGCGCACCAGGCGCAGCGTGTGCGGCAGCGAGGCCAGGCCCTCGCGGTGCAGCAGAGCTCGCGCCCACAGGATGGCCACGCGGATGTCGCGGGTGCGGTTGAACAGATCCTCGGCCTTGTCCTTGACCGCACCCCAGTCAGGCGGCTCGGCGGAGGAGAACTGGGTCTCGGGCTTGCCTTCGGCAGCCTTGTTCAGTTCGAGGAAATCGTTGTCGTATTCCAGGTCTTCGCCACAGGGAGGATCTCCCAGTGGCTCCAGCCAGGCATCGACTTGGGCAGCGCTGTCACTCATGGTTGGCCGTGCTTGATGGTTGGATGGCAAAAATGCGTTGGAGAACCGCTGGACTGTAGCGCTGCGTTGTGGACATGCCGTGGTGGCATGGTGCGCATGGTGTGGTCAGCCCGACGAAGGGTCAATCCTACGGTTTAGGAGACGAGCCCCCACGGAAGCGACTGGGCAGGAAACAACAGCCTGAAAAAAGCACCCGCCGCACCCGCCCTTATCCGGCGATCTAGACGGCGTGCGCCTTCTACAGTGGCGCTTTCCGATCCACGTCAAACGCCAAGGAGCACGCCATGCCCCCGTTGAACCCTCTTCTGCGCTGCGCCCCGCTGCTGCTGTCCACCGCCTTGCTGTCGGGCGGCCTGATGACCTCGGCCCAGGCTGGCGAAGCGTATGGCGCCGTGGGTTTTCCCGGGGTGATGGGCGGCTACGCCCAGACCGTCAACGAGCACCTGGTGTTGCGGGCTGACTACGCCACCCTGGGCCGACACAACAAGGACGGCGAGCGCGAAGGCATCAACTACCGGGGCAAGCTCAAGCTGGCACGCGTGGGGCTGTTCGCCGACTACTTCCCAGCGCGCGGCAGCGGCTTTCGCCTGACCGGCGGCCTGACCGTCAACGACATGTCGCTCAAGCTGCGCTCGAACATGCCCGCCGGCAGCACCATCAACGTGGGCGGCGTCAACTACATCGCCACCGGCAACGAGTATCTCAACGCCGACGTGAAGATCCCCAAGGTCACCCCCTACATCGGCATCGGCTGGGGCCACCACCGGCGCGAGCCCGGCTGGGGCCTGATCGCCGACCTGGGCGTCTCCATCGGCAAGGCCAAGCTGGACGTGGACACGAACCTGGCCTCCTATGGCGTGCAGCAGGCCGACATCGACCGCGAGGTGCGTGACCTGCGGGATGACGTGGGCAAGGTGCGCGTGGTGCCCCAGCTCAGCCTGGGCGCCAGCTACCGCTTCTGACCGATCGCCAAGCCACCGCCCTTCGGGGCATGGATCCCGCGCCAGGCGACCTCCCAGCCCGGCCGGCCACCTGGGCCTTGCCATCGGTCACCGTTGGGGGGCAGACACACCAGGTTCTTCCTTGCGCAGACGGGTCGGCGGATCATTCCGCCGGCCCGTTTTGCCTTGAATCGCACACACGGCACGCATGACCCTCGGGATTTCCCGGATCAAGAGGTTTCAGGCGTCGTCGACATAGTGCTCATGGCAGTAATAAATACATCCAAGAAGCACCTGACCGTGGTGGGAGCGCCAGAGGCGATCCACGGTGTCTCCCCGGAAGCTGCAGGCGGCCTTGCGCCGCAGGGCACAGCGCCTGCCGTGGCGCCACCGCCCAGCCAGACGCCACACCCCGAATCACTGCGCCCCGCAGGCCCCCTGACCCGCCTGATCCTGGGCGACGACTGGAAGCAGCGCCTGCGCACGCGCCGTTCATTGCTCGGCGCCCTGAACTACGTGGTCTTTGCCGCGCTCATCAACCTGGCCGCGCAGCAGGGCTGGTTGCCCCAGGGCCCCGTGCTGCAGGTCACGGCCGTGACGCTGCTCATGCCCGTGGTGTTCTACGCCCTGCTGCGCAGCGGGCTGAACCGCCAGTTCGCAGACCCCGCTCTGACCATGCCGCAGATGTTGCTGCCGGCCACCGTTACCGCCTGGATGTACACCTTCGGCGGGCCGCTGCGCGATGTGGTGCTGGTGCTGCTGGCCCCGGTGCTGCTGTTCGG
Organism: uncultured Aquabacterium sp.; assembly: GCA_937923225.1. Classification (GTDB taxonomy): domain Bacteria; phylum Pseudomonadota; class Gammaproteobacteria; order Burkholderiales; family Burkholderiaceae_C; genus Aquabacterium. The sequence continues at coordinate 4,572 of CALAKR010000466.1, forward strand.
CTTCCGGCACCTGAGGCCGGCCAAGGTGCGGCTGCTCAGCGGCTATGTGCTGGCCCTGATGGGCTGCGTGATGATCTGGCTGGTGCACCATGACCCGAAGGCCCATGACATGGGCAACGAGCTGGTGCGCTTCATGCTGGTGGCCGTGGTGGTGGTCACGCTGTGGCAGTACACGGCCAGCGACACCGAGGAAAGCTCCGGTGTACTGCATGCGCTGGGCGTGATGCTGTTCACCCACGACGCCAAGCAGCGCCTGCGCATCCAGCGCTACATGATGGCGGCCGCCAACTTCGTGATCTGCACCATCGTGCTGGCCTACGCGGTGAGCACCGGCGCCGTGAGCGAGGCCTCTGGGTGGTGGCTGGGCTGCTTCATGATGGCCAACGTGGGGGCGTTCTATGCCCTGCTGCGCAGTGGCTTGAACCTGCACTTCGCGGATCCGTCGCTCACGCTGCCGCAGATCATGGTGGCGCTCGTCTGCGTGGTCTGGTCTTACGCGATTCTGGGCGAATCACGTGGCGCGGCGCTGATCCTGCTGGCCCTGATCCTGATGTTCGGCATGTTCAACCTGACGGCCAAGCAGACACGGATGGCGGCCTTCTTCGCGCTGTGTGCGCAGGGCCTGACGATGCTGTTCATGGCCACCCTGGCACCCGAGCGTTTTCCGGCGCGCCAGGAGATGGTGAACTTCCTGTTTGCCTGCACCTCGCTGCCGACCATCTCGGTGCTGTCCGGCCAGCTGAGCACGCTGCGCCACCGCCTGCAATCGCGCAAGGAAGAGTTGGCCGAGGCGCTGTCGCGCATCCAGACACTGGCCACGCGCGACGAGCTCACGGGCCTGTTCAACCGCCGCCACATGATGGAGACGCTGTCGCTGCAGAAGAAGTTCAGCGACCAGGGCGGCAGGATCTTCTGCATCGGCATCCTGGACATCGACCATTTCAAGCAGGTGAACGACACGCACGGCCACGGCGTGGGCGACGAGGTGCTGCGGCACTTCGCGCAGCAGGCGCAGTCGGTGATGCGCGATTCCGACGTGATAGCACGCTGGGGCGGCGAGGAGTTCCTGCTGATGCTGACGGACTGCAGGCTCGATCAGGCCGAGGCCGGGCTGGAGCGACTGCGCGAGGTGATCAACGCCGCGTCCATGTCGGACACGGTGGCGGGGCTGCGCGTGACCTTCTCGTCCGGGTTGACCGAGCAGCGCTACGAGGAAACGCTGGACCAGACCATCGAGCGGGCCGACCAGGCGCTGTACCGCGCCAAACGGGGCGGGCGCAACCGGACGATGGCGAGCTGAGGGGCGCGCCGCTGTCGGCCCCTGCCCTGCCTGCCGCTCAGGCGGCTTCGGGCGCCAGTGCCTTGAGCAGCCAGTCGTTGAGATCAGCAACCTCTTCGGGGCAGACCGAGTGCGGCATGGCGTAGTCGTGCCATTCGACGCTGTAGCCCAGGCCGGTCAGTGTCTCGCGGGCCTGCTGGCCACGGGCGATGTTCACGATGTCGTCATGGCGGCCGTGGGCCATGAACACGGGCACGTCGGCATTGGCCGTGCTGCGCTCCTCGGCCAGCGTGTCGGCCAGCGGCAGGTAACCCGACAGGGCGACGATGCCGGCCAGCCGGTGGCCATGGCGCAGGCCCGCCAGCAGGGACATGGCGCAGCCCTGCGAGAAGCCCATCAGCACCGTGCGCGAGGCCGGAACACCGCGGGCCTGTTCGCGCGCGAGCAGGGCTTCGATGTCGACCACGGACTGGCGCAGGCCGGCTTCGTCTTCCGGGCCACGGCCGCCCATGGCCAGGATGTCGTACCAGGCGCGCATGGGGTAGCCACCGTTGATGGTGACGGGGC
>CALAKR010000467.1 GCA_937923225.1 uncultured Aquabacterium sp.
GACCTACCTGCGCGGCGATGCGGCCAAGGCCGTGATCAAGTCGTACGGCTATGGGCTGTAAGGCCTGCGCCCCCATCGGCAACACCGCAGTACCCGCGTGCTCGATCCTGAAGACATCCAGGCCCTGGCCCTGACTGCCAAGCTGGCGGGCCTGACCACGGCGCTGCTGCTCCTGCTGGGCACGCCGGTGGCGTGGTGGCTGGCGCGCACGCAGTCGCGCCTCAAGGGCATGGTGGCGGCCGTGGTGGCCCTGCCCCTGGTGCTCCCGCCCACGGTGATCGGCTTTTACCTGCTGATGCTGATGGGCGCGCAAGGCCCGATCGGCCAGTTGACCCAATCCATGGGCCTGGGGCTGCTGCCTTTCACCTTCACGGGGCTGGTGGTGGCCTCGGTGCTGCACTCGCTGCCCTTCGTGGTGCAGCCGCTGCACCAGGCCTTCGAGGCCATCGGCACACGCCCCATGGAGGCCGCCGCCACCTTGCGTGCCAGCCCCTGGGATCGCTTCGTCACCGTGGCGCTGCCGCTGGCCGCGCCGGGCTTTCTCACGGCCAGCGTGCTGGGCTTCGCACACACGGTGGGCGAGTTCGGCGTGGTGCTGATGATGGGTGGCAACATCCCCGGGGCCACGCGCGTGCTGTCGGTGGCGCTGTATGGGCATGTGGAGGCGCAGGAGCTGGCCAAGGCCCATGTGCTGGCCGGCGGCATGGTGGTGTTCGGCTTCGGGGTGATGCTGGCCCTGTACCTGTTCAATGGCCGCTTGGGTGGCTTGCGCCCCGGCGCCAGCGTGGGGAGCGGCCGTGTCTGAGCCCCGCGCAGAGGCTGGCATCCAGGCTGACCTGGCCCTGGCCTACCCCGACTTCAGCCTGGACGTGATGCTGCGCCTGCCCGGCCGGGGCGTGAGCGTGCTGCTGGGCCCCTCGGGCTGTGGCAAGACCACGGTGCTGCGCGCCCTGGCCGGCCTGTCGCGGGCACAAGGCCGTGTGGTGATCGGCGATCAGTGCTGGCAGGACGATGCCCAGCGCACCTGGGTGCCCGTGCACCGCCGCCCCATCGGCGTGGTGTTCCAGGAAGCCAGCCTGTTCGCGCACCTGAGCGTGCGCGCCAACCTGGACTACGGGCTCAAGCGCACACCGGCCGCCGAGCGACACATCACGCTCGATGACGCGGTGGCCCTGCTGGGCATCGGCCACCTGATGGACCGTCGACCTGAGCGCCTCTCTGGCGGCGAGCGCCAGCGCGTGGCCATCGCCCGCGCGCTGCTGACCAGCCCACGCCTGCTGCTGATGGACGAGCCCTTGTCGGCGCTGGACACGGCCCGCAAGGCCGAGGTGCTGCCCTTTCTGGAAAAGCTCAATGCCCAGGCCGGCGTGCCCGTGGTCTACGTGACCCACGCGCTGGACGAGGCCGCCCGCCTGGCCGACCACCTGGTGCTGATGGAAGCCGGCCGCGTGCGGGCCACCGGCACGCCGGCCGCGCTGTTCTCGCGCCTGGACCTGCCGCTGACCCAGCTGGACGAAGCCGCCGCCGTGGTCGAGGCCACCGTGGCCGCGCATGAGCCTGCGTACGGGCAAAGCCGGCTCGATGTGAACGGCCTCGCGCTGTGGGCCGGCCTGTCGCAAGCACCCGTGGGCCAGCGTGTCCGCGTGCGGGTGCTGGCGCGCGATGTCAGCGTGGCCCTGAGCCGCGCCGCTGACAGCAGCATCGTCAACATCCTGCCGGCCGCCGTGGTCAGCCTGCGCGACGATGGGCCTGACACGGTGACCCTGCAGCTGATGCTGGGCACGCCAGACAAGCACCAAGGCGCATTGCTGCTGGCGCGCCTGACGCGCCGATCCTGCGAGCACCTGAAGCTGGCGCCGGGCCAGGCCGTGTTCGCGCAGGTCAAGGGCGTGGCGCTGATGGGCTGACCACGCCCAGCCCCGCCTGCTGCGTCAATCGATACGCACCCAGGTGGTCTTGAGCTCGGTGTACTTGTCCAGCGCGTGCAGCGACTTGTCGCGCCCGTTGCCCGATTGCTTGACGCCACCGAAGGGCACCGTGATGTCGTCCTCATCGTACTGATTGACGTGCACGGTGCCGGCACGCAGCGCACGAGCCACGCGGTGCGCGCGGTCGATGTGGCTGCTCCACACGCTGGCCTGCAGGCCGTAGCTGGACTGGTTGGCCAGCGCGATGGCCTCGGCCTCGTCCTTGAAGCGGATCACGCTGAGCACCGGGCCGAAGATCTCTTCACGGGCGATGAGCATGTCGTTGCGCACGCCATCGAACACCGTGGGTGTGACGTAGTAGCCGCCCGTCTCGGCGCGTGCCTGGGTGCCGCCGGCCACGCACGTAGCCCCTTCCTTGTGGCCCGCCTCGATGTAGCCCAGCACGGTGCGCAGCTGGCCGTCGTCGACCAAGGCGCCCATCACGGTGTTGGGATCCAGCGGATCGCCCGGCTGCCAGGCCGGCGTCTGCGCGATCACCTGCTTCACGAACTCGTCGGCGATGCTGTCGTGCACCAGCAGGCGGGAAGGCGCATTGCACGATTCACCCTGGTTGAAGAAGATCGAGCCGGCCAGCGTCTGGGCAGCGCGCTCGAGCGCATTGCTGTCGTCGAACACCACGAAGGCCGACTTGCCGCCCAGCTCGTTGAACACGCGCTTGAGGTTGCTGCGGCCCGCGTACTCCAGCATCTTGCGGCCCACGCGGGTGGAGCCGGTGAAGCCCAGCGCGTCGACATCCAGGTGCATGGCCAGGCATTCGCCGGCCTCGGAGCCAAACCCCGGCACCACGTTGAACACGCCATCGGGCAGACCGGCTTTCAGCGCCAGCTCGGCCAGGCGCAGCGCGCTCAAAGGGGATTTTTCGGACGGCTTGAGCACCACGCTGTTGCCTGTGGCCAGGGCCGGGCCGATCTTCCAGGCGGCCATGATCATCGGGTAGTTCCAGGGCACGATGGCCCCCACCACGCCCACCGGCTCGCGCTGGATCAGCGCCAGCGCGTTGTCGCCCGTGGGCGCGATCTCGCCATAGACCTTGTCGATGGCCTCGGCGTACCAGGCGATGCAGCGCGCGGCGGCCGGCACGTCCACGGCCAAGGCGTGCTGGATGGGCTTGCCCATGTCCAGCGTCTCCAGCAGCGCCAGCTCGTCCTTGTG
>CALAKR010000468.1 GCA_937923225.1 uncultured Aquabacterium sp.
TCTGATCGCTGCGGACAGCGGCTGGGTGCTCAACAGTGCGGCCTCGATCAACGAATCCGGGCAGATCGTCGGATCAGGCATCCACAACGGGCAGTACCGGGCCTTCCTGCTCACCCCGGTGCCGGAGCCCACGGTGCTGGCGCTGACCATGGCCGGCGCCTTTGTGGCTTGGCGCCAAGCCATGAAAAAAGGCTCCCGAAGGGAGCCTCGCGCGGCTTGAGCGACTGGGACCAAGGCTCCCAGCGCATCCTTGCATTGATCAGCCGAAATGGCAGATGTAGTGGTAGGCCTCGCCCTCGACCTTGATCTCGAACGACGAGTTGCCAGGCACATTGAAGCTTTCGCCCGGGCCGTAGGTCTGCCATTCGCTGGCGCCGGCCAGCTTGATGGTGGCCTTGCCAGCGACCGTTTCCATGATCTCAGGGGCGCCGGTGTTGAAGGTCAAGGTGGCGGGCAGGATCACGCCGACGGACTTGCGGGTGCCATCGGCCAGGGTCACGGTGTGCGACACGCACTTGCCGTCGAAGTACACATTGGCCTGGGTGCCGACGGTGCCGGCCAGGGTGGAGGTGATGCTCATGGTTGGAGGATGCTCGATGCAGTGTTCAGGGACGTTCTCGGGCTCAAGCTCAGGCGGCCTTGCGGGCGGCTGGCTTGCGGGGAGCGGTGGCCTTCTTGGGCGCGGGCACAGCCTTCAGCAGTGAAGCCGTGGCCGGCTTGGCAGCAGGCTTGCTGGCCTTGGGCGCGGCTTTCTTGCCCTTCGCGGCAGGCTTGGCACCCTTGGTGGCCTTGGCGGAGGCAGCGCGCTTGGCCTGCACGTTGGCGCCAATGCGCAGGCGCAGGGCGTTCAGCTTGATGAAGCCGGCTGCATCGGCCTGGTTGTAGGCGCCGCCGTCGTCGTCGAAGGTGGAGATCAGGGGATCGAACAGGCTGTCGGAAGCCGATTCGCGGCCCACGCACATGATCGTGCCCTTGTACAGCTTGAGCTTGACCTTGCCATTGACCGTGGCCTGGCTGGCGTCGATCAGGCCTTGCAGCAGCTCACGCTCCGGGCTGAACCAGTAGCCGTTGTAGACCAGGCGGGCGTAACGGGGCATCAGGTCGTCCTTGAGGGCCAGCACTTCGCGGTCCAGCGTGATCGACTCGATGGCGCGGTGGCCCGACAGCAGGATGGTGCCGCCAGGGGTTTCGTAGCAGCCACGGCTCTTCATGCCCACGTAGCGGTTCTCGACCTTGTCCAGGCGGCCGATGCCATGCTTGCCGCCGATCTCGTTGAGCTTGGTCAGCACTTGCGCAGGCGACAGCTTCACGCCGTCGATGGCGACCACGTCACCCTTGGCGTAGGTCAGCTCGACGATCTGGGCCTTGGCGGGCGCCTTCTCGGGCGACACGGTCAGGCGCCACATATTGGCTTCGGGTTCGAAGTTCGGATCTTCCAGCACGCCGCCTTCGTAGCTGATGTGCAGCAGGTTGGCGTCCATCGAGTAAGGGGCGCCACCCTTGCGCTTCTTGAAGTCCACGGGGATCTTGTGCGCGTCGGCGTAGGCCAGCAGCTTCTCGCGCGAGAGCAGGTCCCACTCACGCCACGGGGCGATCACCTTCACGCCGGGCATCAGCGCGTAGGCGCCCAGCTCGAAACGGACCTGGTCGTTGCCCTTGCCGGTGGCGCCGTGGCTGATGGCATCGGCCTTGGACTTCTTGGCGATCTCGACCAGGCGCTTGGCGATCAGCGGGCGGGCGATGGAAGTGCCCAGCAGGTATTCGCCTTCGTACAGCGCGTTGGCGCGGAACATCGGGAACACGAAGTCGCGCACGAACTCTTCGCGCAGGTCTTCGATGTGGATGTTCTCGGGCTTGATGCCCAGCTTGACGGCCTTGGCGCGTGCGGGCTCGATCTCTTCACCCTGGCCGATGTCGGCGGTGAAGGTGACGACTTCGCAGTTGTACTCGTCCTGCAGCCACTTCAGGATGATGGAGGTGTCCAGACCGCCGGAGTAGGCCAAGACGACCTTCTTGATCTTCTGGGGCTCGGCGGCAGCAGCCTTCTTCACGGGGGCCACAGGCGCGGCGGGCTTGGCGGCGGCCTTGACGCTGGTCTTGGCAGGCTTGGCGGTTTTGGACATGGTCGTTGAACGTTCAGTCGGACGAAACCACGGATTTTAAGGCCCCGGCGCTGAATTTTCGAGCATGGCCTTTCAGCCTCCTTCAACGCCTGCTTCCACGCCGGCTTCCACGCCGGCTTTCACGCCGGCTTTCACGCATCTTTACCCGCCAGACACACGGGGCGTGTCGGCATGCGCTGCAATCAAAGCGTTGAAGCATCACGGGCGCCTGAACAAGCCCGACTGGAGCAGACAGATGTCTTACCGCCTTTTTCCCATCCCCCTGCGCACTACCATCGCTGCGCTGGCAGCCCTGTCCACCGCCTCGGTCTGGGCCGGCCCGGCCGTGGGCAGCTACGTGGGCACGCCATCGTCCTCGGTCGCCACCGTCAACGCCCGCGTGATCTCCAGCACTCCGGTGGTGGCCCAGGTGGCCGTGCCCACCCAGGCCTGCTACGACGAACTTCAGGCTACACCGCCGCGCAGCACCGGTGCCGGCGCCATCATCGGCGCCATCGCGGGGGCGGCCCTGGGCAATGCCGTAGGCAAGGGGGCCGGCAACGCCATCGCCACCGGCGTGGGCCTGATGGGCGGCGCGGTGCTGGGCAACCACATCGAGACCGATGGCCGCCCCGGTGGCACGCAGACCGTGCGCCGCTGCAGCCAGCAGACCGCCTACCAGAACCAGGTCGTGGCCTACGACGTGGTCTACGAACTCAACGGCCAGCGCTATTCCACCCAGATGGGCAGCGAGCCTGGCCGCACCATCCCTGTCCAGTTGACGGTCACGCCCGCCGTGGCGCCCCCTGTGCAGCAGGCCCCCATGTACGCCCCCGTGACCGTGGCTCCCTCGCCGGTGACGGTGGTGGGCTACCGCCCCGGCGTGGTGGTGGATGCCCGCTTTGACGATGGGCGCCACGATGGTGGCTGGCACCGCCACGGCTGGCGGGGTAGGGGTTGGGACTGAGGTCCACCCCGGCCCGTCGGGCAGGGCCAACCCTTGAAGCGTGAATAACGCACGCCTCAACGGGCTTGTTCTGCGGTCGTATAACGGGGCGCAAAGGGAAAATTGACGACAAAGGTGGCCAGATAGTCAGGCCACCTGTCAGGTAGGCCCTTTTTGAAAAGCAAGCCCCGACGCCCAGCGCCGCTGCCTCGATACGCTCGGCTCTTCCTTGAAGAGCTCGAGCCGCGGTTGCTGTTCTCGTCGGATGTGGCGGGCGTGCTGCCCCCACTGGGGCCTCTGCAGAACGATACCGGTGCCTCGCCGGCTTCCGCGATCAATGCCGCCTTGGTGACGCCAGCCCCGGCTGGCACGCAGACCAGCCCCCCTCAGGACGCGAGCACAACACCGGCCCGACAGGCCTCCGGCCAGGAACTGGCGTTCGTCGACATGAGCGTCGACGGCGCCCAGGAACTCGTCGATGGCCTGCGCGCCGAGCAATCCGCCGGCCGCCCCATCGAGATCATCCAGATCCAGGCGGGCGAAGACGGCTTGCGCGTCATCACCGAGACGCTGGCACGCTATCAGGACATCCAGGCCGTGCACGTGTTCAGCCATGGCGACGACCGGGGCCTGACCATCGGCACCGCGAGGCTGGATGCCGCCACCCTGCCCGCCTACATGCAGGACATTGCCTCATGGTCGGCTGCCATGGCCGCCGATGGCGACCTGCTCCTGTACGGCTGCAACCTGGCCGGCAGCAGTGCTGGCCAGGCCCTGGTGAACGACCTGGCTTTGCTCTCCGGCACGGACGTGGCGGCCAGCACCAACCTGACCGGCGCAGCCGCCATGGGCGGCGACTGGGTTCTGGAGTACCGGCAGGGCGTCATCGACACCGCAGCATTCTCTGCCGAGTCATGGCAGCACACCCTGGCAACCGTCACCTTCCAGCAGGGCGCCAATGGCTACACGGGCACGCAGGACACCTACCTCGAAATGCTGTCCGGCGGCACCAACAACGGCAACAAGACCTCGATGATCGCCGGACGAGCGCTCACACAGGCCGAGAGCCAGGTGCTGATCCGCTTCGACAACATCATCGGCACAGGGCCGGGGCAGATTCCGCCGGGCTCGATCATCACAGGCGTATCACTCGATCTGTATGCGACGAGCGTCGGTGGATGGGGCAGTGACTACACGCTGGACATCTACCGTGTCACCACGTCGTGGACCGAGGCCTCCACCTGGAACTCCCTGGGCAGTGGCATCGACAGCGAAAAGCTCTCCACCGCCGACGGTTCCGTCACCTCGCGTGGCTCGACCAATGCCTACAAGAGCTTCACCAACGGCGGCCTGATCGACACCCTGCAGGCCTGGGCAGACGGCACGGCCACGAACAACGGCTGGATGATCACCAGCGCCTACAACTCGTCCAACAACACCTTCAACAGCTCCGAAGCTGCGTCCAACCAGCCGCGGCTCACGGTGACCTACATCACCCCGACGCCGCCGGGCCTGGACCTGGACGCCAACAACAGCTCCGGCGCCGCAGGCAACAACTACACCGGGGGGTTCACGGAAGGCATACCGGCCCGCGTCGCGGACATCGACGCCACCATCACAGCGGGCAATTCGACCAACATGAGCGGCATGACGGTGACGCTCAACAACCGCCCGAACGGCACGTCCGAAGTGCTCAGTGCCACCACCACGGGCACCAACATCACCGCCAGCTACAACAGCGCCACCGGTGTGCTCACGCTCAGTGGTACAGATACCCTGACCAACTACCAGCAGGTGCTGCGCAGCATCACCTACAACAACACCTCGGACAACCCAGACACGGCGCTGCGCACGCTCACCGTCACCGTCACGGACACCTATGGCCAGAGCGCCACGGCTACGTCGAGCCTCAGCGTCACCGCCGTGAACGACGCGCCCACCGCATCCACCACCGGCAGCTCGCTGGGGTATACCGAGAACGCCGGTGCGGTCGTGGTC
>CALAKR010000469.1 GCA_937923225.1 uncultured Aquabacterium sp.
TTCGCGCGCGCCTGCGCCCAGGCCGGCCTGGTGTTCGTGGGCCCCTCGCCCGAGGCGCTGGACTTGCTGGGCGACAAAGCCCGGGCCCGCGCATTGGCCAAGGCCTGCGATGTGCCGGTTACGGCCGGTCTGGACCACGCCGTGAGCCTGGCCGAGGCGCAGGTTTTCCTGGCCACCCTGGGCGAGGGCGGCGCGATGATGATCAAGGCGCTGGCCGGTGGTGGCGGGCGCGGCATGCGCGTGGTCGAGCGCGCGGAAGATGTGGCGCCCTTCTATGAACGCTGTCAGTCCGAGGCGCTGGCCGCCTTTGGCCGTGGCGATGTCTACGTGGAGCAGCTGGTGCGCCGCGCGCGCCATGTGGAGGTGCAGGTGCTGGGCGACGGGCAGGGCGGTGTCAGCCATGCCTGGGAGCGTGATTGCACCGTGCAGCGCAACCACCAGAAGCTGGTGGAGATCGCACCCGCGCCGGATCTGGATACGGCGCTGCGCGATCGCCTGCTGGATGCCGCCTTGCGCCTGGCGCGCGAGGTGGGCCTGCGCGGCCTGAGCACCTTCGAGTTCCTGGTGGATGTGGAGCACCCCGGCCGCTTCTATTTCATGGAGGCCAACCCGCGCCTGCAGGTGGAGCACACCGTGACGGAGCAGATCACCGGGCTGGACCTGGTGGGCGCGCAGTTGCTGCTGTCGCAGGGCGCCACGCTGGCCTCGTTGAAGCTGGCGCAGGCCGACATCCCGGCGCCACAGGGCCAGGCCGTGCAGTTGCGCGTGAACGTGGAGCGCATGGATGCGCAAGGCCGTGCGCTGCCCGCTGGCGGCACCGTGCGCGCCTACGAGCCGCCCAGCGGCCCAGCCGTGCGCGTGGACGGCTGCGGCCCTGCCGGCTTCAAGCCGCATCCGGGCTTCGATACCTTGCTGGCCAAAGTGATCGTGCATGAGCGTCGAGGCGGCTTCGAGGCCCTGCTGGCGCGGGCGCGCCGTGCGCTGTCCGAGTTCCGGCTGGAGGGTGTCGACAGCAATCTGCCTTTCCTGCAGGCCGTGCTGGCGCATCCTGATCTGGCCAGCTATGCCGTGAGCACGCGCTGGCTGCAAAGCCGCATGGCCGAACTGGCCGAAGCGCGCAACCATCTGCCGCCTGCTCGCTTTGCATCCGCCATCGACGAAGGCCCGCGCGCCGGCCCCGAAGGTGGTGATGCCTTGCAGGGCGAACTGGCCCACGGCCTGCCCATGCGCGCCAACGTGCCCGGCTCGCTGGTGAGCTGGCTGGTCAAGCCCGATGACACCGTGGCCGCCGGCCAGCGCCTGGCCGTGATCGAGGCCATGAAGATGGAGTTCGAGATCACCGCGCCGCAGGCCGGCCGTGTGTTGGCGCTGCTGGCCGAGACCGGCACCGTGGTGGCCGAAGGCCAGGCCTTGCTGGCGCTGGAGGCGCTCGAAGGCGATGCTGGCCAGCAGGCTGTGCGCGACGACACGCCCGACCCGGACCACATCCGCCCTGACCTGGCCGAGGTGAACGAGCGCCACGCGCTGCTGACCGACGCGCGCCGCCCCGACGCGGTGGCGCGCCGCCACGCCAAGGGCCACCGCACCGCGCGCGAGAACATCGATGCCTTCCTCGATGAAGGCAGCTTCCTGGAATACGGCGGTCTGGCTCTGGCCTCGCAGCGCCGCCGCCTGACCGAGGCCCAACTGATCGACAAGAGCCCGGCCGATGGCCTGGTGGCGGGCCTGGGCACCGTCAACGCGGCGCAATACGGCGAGCAGGCCGCGCGCTGCATGGTGCTGGCCTACGACTACACCGTGTTCGCCGGCACGCAGGGCATCGTCAACCACAAGAAAACGGACCGCATGCTGCACCTGGCGCTGCAGCGCGCGCTGCCGCTGATCCTGTGGGCCGAAGGCGGCGGTGGCCGCCCCAACGACGAATACCCCGGCGTGAGCCTGCTGGACAACATGACCTTCCTGGGCCTGGCGCGCCTGAGCGGGCTGGCGCCCACGGTGGCCATCGTCAACGGCCGCTGCTTCGCGGGCAATGCCTCGCTGGCCGGTTGCTGCGACGTGATCATCGCCACCAGGGACACCAGCATCGGCATGGCCGGCCCCGCGATGATCGAAGGCGGCGGCCTCGGCCGCTTCGCGCCGGAAGAGGTCGGCCCTGTGAGTGTGCAGGCGCCCAATGGTGTGCTCGACATCGTGGTGGAGGATGAGGCTGAAGCCGCCCAGGTCGCCAAGCAATACATCGGCTACTTCCAGGGCCGCCTGCCGCAGTGGACCTGCGCCGACCAGCGCCTGCTGCGCCACGCCGTGCCCGAAAAGCGCACCCGCGTCTACGACGTGCGTGCTTTGATCAAGACGCTGTGCGACGACGACTCGGTGCTGGAACTGCGCCCCAGCTTCGCGCCCGGCATGGTCACGGCGCTGGTGCGCATAGAGGGCCGCCCGATGGGCCTGATCGCCAACGACCCGCGCCACCTGGGCGGTGCCATCGACGCCGACGGCGCCGACAAGGCCGCGCGCTTCATGCAGCTGTGCGATGCCTTCGACGTGCCGCTGGTCTCGCTGTGCGACACGCCGGGCTTCATGGTGGGCCCCGAGGCCGAGAAGACCGCCACCGTGCGCCATTTCTCGCGCATGTTCCTGGTGGCCAGCAGCGTGACGGTGCCCTTCTTCACCGTGGTGCTGCGCAAGGGCTACGGCCTGGGCGCGCAGGCCATGACGGCTGGCAGCCTGCTGGCGCCGGATTTCACCGTGTCCTGGCCCACCGGCGAGTTCGGGCCCATGGGCCTGGAGGGCGCGGTTCGCCTGGGCTTTGCCAAGCAGCTCGAAGCCATCGAGGATGCGGCCCAGCGCCAGCAGATGTTCGACCAGCTGGTGGCCTCGGCCTACCAGCGCGGAAAAGCCCTGAACATGGCGGCCCATCTGGAGCTGGACGACGTGATCGATCCGGCGGACACGCGCCGC
>CALAKR010000470.1 GCA_937923225.1 uncultured Aquabacterium sp.
GCGCCTGCAACGCGTGGCCGAGGATTTCGCCCAGCAGCACCTGTCCGACCAGCGCCTGCCGATGAAGCAGCGCAAGCCCTACACCCTGGTAGTGGGGCTGAGATCCTGGTGGTTCCAGGCCTTTGTGGATCTGTGGCGGGAGCGGGATGGGCCGACCGTGCCTGTGCCCTTGCCCAGCACCAAGGCAGGCGTCAAGGCGTCTTCTTGAGGCGGCCCAAAACCTCGTCCGTGTCCTCCCCCAGCAGCGGGCCGCGCCGTGTGATGCCACCCGGTGTGCGCGACAGCTTGGGGATGATGCCGGGTACCTCCACCGTCAGGCCATCGTGCGTGGTCACGGGCAGCACCATGTCGCGGGCACGGTAGTGCGGGTCTTCGGCGATGTCCTTGGCGGAATAGATGCGGCCCACGGGCACGCTGGCGGCATTGAGCACGTCCACCACCTCGGCCACCGGGTGCGCCGAGGTCCAGGCGGCGATGGCTTCGTCGATCTCGGCCACACGGGCCACACGGCCAGGGTTGGCGGCCAGGCCAGGGTCCTGCGCCATGTCGCCACGGCCGATGGCCTGCATCAGGCGCTTGAAGATCGAATCACCATTGCCGCCGATCACCACCATGCCGTCGGCACAGGGGTAGGCATTGCTGGGCGCAATGCCCGGCAGCGCGGAGCCTGCAGGCTGGCGCACGGCCCCGAAGGCGCTGAACTCGGGCAGCAGGCTTTCCATGCAGTTGAACACAGCCTCGTACAGGGCCACATCGATCACCTGGCCCAGGCCGCGCGGCGCCTCGGGGCTCACGCTGGTGTGCCGTGCCTGCAGGGCCATCAGGATGCCGATCACGCCATGCAGGCCGGCCAGCGTGTCGCCCAGGCTGACGCCGGCGCGCACGGGTGTGCGGCCCGGCTCGGCGTTGAGGTAGCGCATGCCGCCCATGGCCTCGGCCACGACAGCGAAGCCCGGCCGGTCACGATAGGGCCCAGTCTGGCCGTATCCGCTGACACGCAGCATGATCAGGCCCGGGTTGGTGCGGCTGAGTTCGTCATACGCCAGGCCCCATTTCTCCATGGTGCCGGGCTTGAAGTTCTCGATCAGCACGTCGGCCTCGTCGATGAGCTGGCGCACGGTATCGCGCCCTTCGGGTGAACGCAGATCGAGCACCACGCTCTTCTTGTTGCGACTCTGCACCTGCCACCACACGCTCAGGCCGTTGTGCAGCATGCGCCACTGGCGCAAAGGGTCGCCACCGCCCTGCCCCTGGGCATCGGCAGGCGGTTCCACCTTGATGACCTCGGCACCGAAATCGGCCAGGGTCTTGCCGGCGAAGGGGCCGGCGATCAGTTGTCCAAGCTCTAAAACTTTAAGGCCGGCCAAAGGGCCGGCCTGTGGTGCCGCGGTAGTCGACATGGCAGGCTGAATCAGTAGATCAGCCGGCATTGTCGGTCAATGCGAGCCCATGTCCATCAGGGCTTGGCCGGCTCCGGATCGGTCACGAAACCGATCTTGCTCAGGCCTGCCTTGGAGGCATCGGCCAGGGTCTCGGCCACTGCCTTGTAGGCCGTGGCCTGGTCAGCGCGCAGATGGATCTCGGGCTGCTGGGGCAGCTTGCCCTGCTCCATGAAGCGGGCGGCAACTTCTTCGCGGCTCAGGGCCTCGGTGTTCCAGTAGCGCACGCCATCGGCGTCGATGGACAGGTCGATCTTCTCGGACTTGGCCGAGATCACCTCGGCGCTGGCCTTGGGCAGGTCCAGCTTGATCGAGTGGCTCAGCAGCGGCGCCGTCACGATGAAGATCACCAGCAGCACCAGCATCACGTCGATGAGCGGCACCATGTTGATCTCGGCCAGCGGCGCGCCGCCGCCCTTGTTGTCAAAGCTTGCGAAAGCCATGGCTCACCTCACTGAGGCTCAGGCCGAAGCCTGGGGGTTGATGGGGCGCACCGAGGCACCGACGTTGCGGGGCGCTTCGGTGGTGGTGGTCTTGAGGGTCTGGCCGGTGCTCAGGAAGGTGAACAGCTCGAACGCGAAGGCGTCCAGACGGGCGGACCACACACGGTTGCTGCGGGTGAGCCAGTTATAGGCCATCACGGCGGGAATGGCGACAGCCAGGCCCACGCCGGTCATGATCAGCGCTTCACCCACGGGGCCGGCGACCTTGTCCAGCGTGCCGGCACCGGTGGCACCAATGGCCAGCAGGGCATGGTAGACACCCCACACCGTGCCGAACAGGCCCACGAAGGGGGCCGTGGCGCCGATAGTGGCCAGCATGGTCAGGCCGCTTTCCAGGCGCATGGTTTCTTCATCCAGCACCTTCTTGATGGTGCGGGTCAGGAAATCCTGGGCCGAGCCGGCTTCTTCCAGCTTGGCAGCGCCGTAGCGGGCGTGGTGGGCCTGAGCGTGCATGGCGTGCGAGGTCAGGTGCGCGAAGGGCTCCTGCACGCCATGCGTGGCGATCTCGTGCTGCACGGCTTCCAGCGAGGTGGCGTTCCAGAAGAAGTCCAGGAAGCTCTTGCTGCGGCGCTGGCGCAGGTACAGGGCCACGCCCTTGATCACGATCAGGGCCCAGGAGATCAGCGACATGATCACCAGGATGGCGAACAGGGACTGGCCGACGAAATCGCTCTGGGCGATGAAGTGGCCGAAACCGGGCGGGGGTGTCGAAGGCACGGTGGTCTGCGCCACGGCCTGGGGTGCCGCGGCCAGTGCTGCGTCGGAGGTGGAGGTCACGGTGTCAGTCATGGTGATCGATCAGTCTTGGAGGTCGAAATTAATAGTGCCAGGAGCCCATACCGCACGCGGCACGCCTCCCTCCATGTAGGGTTTGAATCGGGCTAGCTTCATCGCGGCGATGGCCGCCTTGTCCAGGCGCTCGAAGCCGGAAGACTTCGCCACCTGGATGTCGACCGGCCGACCGGTCTCGTCGACCAGCACCTTCAGGAGCACCACGCCCGATTCACCCAGGCGGCGCGAGGCCTCCGGGAACTTCGGGGCCGGCGGCTTCAGATAGGCCACCGCGGAAGCGGCCAGTTGCTTGGGCTGCGGCGGCGTGGCGGGCGCGGGCGCCGCGGCCACAGGTGCGGGCGGCGCTTCGATCGGTGCAGGCGGCGGTGCCTCGACCGGCGCGGGCTTGGGCGGCTCAGGCTCGGCCTGGATCTTGTTTTCGCTGGGCGCAGTGCTGCTGACCACCCGCGGTTTGGGCTTGACCGGCTCGGGCGGGCGAACCTGCGGCTTGGGCGGCTCCGGCGTGGGCTTGGGAGGCTCTGGCGGCGCCTGGACGGGCGCGATCAGGCTCACGGTGATGGGCGAGGATTCGGCTTGCAGGTCGGCGGTGGGGGTGCTGAACAAGATCATGGCACCAACGACCACGTGGGCAGCCACAGCGGCAGTGCCCAGGGCCCAACGC
Source organism: uncultured Aquabacterium sp. (assembly GCA_937923225.1). Lineage (GTDB taxonomy): Bacteria > Pseudomonadota > Gammaproteobacteria > Burkholderiales > Burkholderiaceae_C > Aquabacterium. The sequence goes on from CALAKR010000470.1 coordinate 3,396, forward strand.
TGCGACACCGTCAGATCACTGGGACTGACTGGCAAAAAAGATGCCCTCGGCAGATCCGAAGGCCAGGAGGCGGTCGCTTGCATAGCCTTCTAGTGTACCCCGCAGGTAACTGAGAATCAATCTTATTATTGAGCGTAATGGGTATGCCTGCCTGCGCCTTGACGGCAGTCAAGGTAGCATCGTGGATTGTCTGACCAGTGCCGACCACGTGCCCGTCGTCACTCTATAAGAACGGATCCAACATGAGCAGTCACAACCTTCGTGCCATCGACCTGCCGGCCGTGCAGGCCGATGCCTCTCCCTCGACATCCCCGCAAGCGGGGGGGGATAAAGGCGTGCCCGTGTCCGTGAAGATCCGCGAGCGCCTGAAGCAGGCCCAGCGGCGCTTCCACGCCAACGACAACATCGCCGAGTTCATCGAGCCAGGCGAGCTGGAAAAGCTGCTTGACGAGGTGCAGGGCAAGATGAGCGAGGTGCTTTCCAGCCTGGTGATCGACACCGACAGCGACCACAACACGCAGGACACGGCCCGCCGCGTGGCCAAGATGTACCTCAACGAGATCTTCAAGGGCCGCTACCACGCTGCGCCCCCGGTCACCGAATTCCCCAATGCCGAGCGCCTGAACGAGCTGATGATCGTGGGCCCCATCACGGTGCGCAGCGCCTGCTCGCACCACCTGTGCCCCATCATCGGCAAGGTGTGGGTGGGCATCATGCCCAACGAGCACTCCAACCTGATCGGCCTGTCCAAGTACGCCCGCCTGATCGACTGGATCATGAGCCGCCCCCAGATCCAGGAAGAGGCCGTCACGCAGGTGGCCGAGCTGTTGCAGTCACGCATGCAGCCCGATGGCCTGGCCGTGGTGATGGAGGCCGATCACTTCTGCATGCACTGGCGTGGCGTGAAGGACATGGACTCCAAGATGATCAACAGCGTGATGCGCGGCTCCTTCCTGAAGGACGCCAGCCTGCGCCGCGAGTTCCTGGCCCTGGTCAACCACAAGAAGGGGTAAGCGCCATGCTCGTTCGCCTGCTGTATGCCAGCCGCGCCGTCGAGGCGCCCTCGCCCGAGGCCATAGACGCCATCCTGGCCTCCTCTCGCCGGCGCAACCCGACGCTGGGCATCACCGGCCTGCTG
>CALAKR010000471.1 GCA_937923225.1 uncultured Aquabacterium sp.
ATTGAAGTCCTGTCGGCCGAACAGGTCTACCCCAACGGCACCCGCGCGCTGACGCCGGTGTCGCTGGCGATCCAGCCCGGCGAGTTCGTGACCCTGCTGGGCCCTTCGGGCTGCGGCAAGAGCACGCTGCTCAAGATGGTCGCGGGCCTGCTGGAGCCCAGTGATGGCCGCATCCTGCTCTCGCGCAAGCCCGTGCAGGACGCCAATGCCGAGCACCAGCTCTCCTTCGTGTTCCAGGAGGCCACCTTGATGCCTTGGTCCACGGTGGAGGCCAATGTGCGCCTGCCGCTGGACCTGGCCGGTGTGCCCAAGGCCGAGGCCGCACCGCGCGTGGCCCAGGCGCTGGAGATGGTCGGCCTGGGCGCCTTCGGCAAGCACCGCCCGCGTGAGTTGTCGGGCGGCATGCAGATGCGCGTGTCCATCGCGCGCGGCCTGGTCACGCAACCCAAGCTGCTGCTGATGGACGAGCCTTTCGGCGCGCTGGATGAGTTCACCCGCAACAAGCTGGACACGGACCTGCTGGACCTGTGGCGACGCCAGGGACTCACGGTGGTGTTCGTCACGCACAGCATCAGCGAGGCGGTGTTCCTGTCCACCCGCGTGATCGTGATGGCCGCCCGCCCTGGCCGAGTGGTCGAGGACATCGCTGTCGACCCGAGCATCCCGCGCGACGACGACTACCGCACCAGCCCGCGCTTCAACGAACTGGTGCGCCACCTGCAGCACAGCCTGTCGGAGGCCCACGCATGAGCCGCCCGCTGATCCAGAACGAACGCGCCCGCCAGTGGCTGCTGCCGCTGATCGTGGCCGCTCTGCTGCTGGGCCTGTGGCAAGGCTGGACAGTGGTCGCCGACGTGCCCGCTTACCTCGTGCCCTCGCCCTGGGCGATTGCCACCACGCTGGTCGCCGACTGGGGCCTGCTCAGCGGCTCCCTGTGGGTCACCGTCAAGATCACCGTGCTGGCCTTCCTGGTCTCGGTGGTGCTGGGTTCGCTGGTGGCCTTCGCCTTCGTGCAGAGCCGCTGGATCGAATCAGCCTTCTTTCCGTACGCCGTTCTGCTGCAGGTGACGCCGGTGGTGGCCATCGCCCCGCTGATCATCATCTGGGTGAAGGACCCGACCGCCTCGCTGGTGGTGTGCGCCACGCTGGTCGCGCTCTTCCCCATCATCAGCAACACCACCGTGGGCCTGCGCAGCGTGAACCCGGGCCTGGCGGCCTACTTCAAGCTGCAGCGCGCCAGCCGCTGGCAGACCCTGGTGCGCCTGCGCATCCCCTCGGCGCTGCCCTACTTCTTCGCAGGCCTGCGCATCTCCGGCGGCCTGGCGCTGATCGGCGCCGTGGTGGCCGAGTTCGTGGCCGGCACCGGCGGCACGGGCACGGGCCTGGCCTACCAGATCCTGCAATCGGGCTACCAACTCAACATCCCGCGCCTGTTCGCGGCCCTGGTCTTGATCTCGGTGACCGGCGTGGGCGTGTTCGCCGTGCTGTCGGCCATCTCGCGCTGGGCGCTGGGCGGCTGGCACGAGAGCGAGATGAACCGCTGAGCAGACCACTGATCCCATCCCCACATGACGACTCCCTATTCCCTCCTGATCCGCAACGCCAGCGCCATCCTCACGGGCCTGGCCGGCGATGCCATGCGCCACGACGTGGTCACGCACGGCGCCGACATCCGCGTGCGTGGCGACGTGATCGAGGCCATCGGCACGCTCGACGCACAACCCGGCGAGCGCGTGATCGACGCCAGCGGCAGCGTGGTCATGCCTGGCTGGGTCAACACCCATCACCACCTGTTCCAGAGCCTTCTCAAGGGCATCCCCGCCGGCATCAACGAAGGGCTGATGGGCTGGCTCAGCGCCGTGCCGGTGGCCTACCGCCGCCACTTCGACCACGACGAGGTGATGCGCGTGGCCGCGCGCCTCGGCATGGTCGAGCTGCTGCTGTCGGGCTGCACCACCGTGGCCGACCACCAGTACCACTACTACCCGGGCATGCCCTTCGATGCCTCGGCCGCCGTGTTCGACGAGGCCGAGGCGTTGGGCCTGCGGTTTGTGCTTTGCCGGGGTGGGCAGACCATCGTGCGCGCCATCGACGTGAACCCGCCGCCGCAGGTGCGCCCCGAAACGCTGGAGCAGTTCTTCACCGCCGTGGAGCGCGATGTGCACCGCTACCATCAGGCCGGGCCACGACCCATGCGCCAGGTGGTGAGCGCGCCGACCACGCCCACCTGGTCCGTGCCGGTGGAGCACCTCAAACCGATGGCGCAGGAGGCCCGCCGCCTGGGCATCCGCCTGCACAGCCACCTCAGCGAAACGGTGGAGTACGTCACCTACTGCCGCGAGGTGCACGGCTGCTCGCCGGTGGAGTTCGTGGGCCGCCACGATTGGCTGGGCGAGGACGTCTGGTACGCCCACCTGGTGCACCTCACGCCTGAAGAGATTCAGACCTTGGCCGAAACCCGCACCGGCATGGCCCACTGCCCGCAGAGCAATGGCCGCCTGGGCTCCGGCGTGGCGCCCGCGCCCGAGCTGATGCGCGCCGGTGGCCGCGTCTCGCTGGCCGTGGATGGCGCCGCCTCCAACGAAGCCGCCGACATGTTCCACGAGGCGCACACCGCGTGGATGGTTCACCGCGCCGTCAAGGGCCCGGGCGCGCTCAGCACCGACGAGGTCATCCGCATGGGCACGGCCGGCGGCGCGCAGGTGCTGGGCCTGCAGGGCGTGGGCACGCTGGCACCGGGCCAGGCCGCCGACCTGGTCGTGCTGCCCTTGAACGATCCGCGCCAATGGGGCCTGCACGATCCGGCTGTGGCCCCCGTGGCCTGCGGCGCCGCCCGGCCCAGCCATGTGCTGTGCGCGGGCAGGCTGGTGGTCGATGGCGGCGTGATCCCCGGGCTGGACATGGAGAAGCTTCACGCCCAGGCCGATGACGCCGTGCGACACATGCAGAAGGCCATGGCCTGAACGCTCGCCCAGATGTGTCTCAAAACCCTGACGCACTCATGCCATCAGCCCCTTACAGCTCAATCGGTGTGGACCGACTGACGTGCCCCGCAGCCAGGCGCACAGTAGGAACCATGGATACAGCAATCCATGTCTTCCCACCCGATGACAAAAGGAGCAAGATCATGAACAAAGACCAAGTGAAGGGCCGTGCGCACCAAGCCGTCGGTAAGGCCAAGGAAGTCGCTGGCGACGCCACCGACAATTCCAAGCTGCAAGCCAAGGGCGTGGCCCAACAGGCCAAGGGCAAGGCCCAGGCCAACTACGGTGACGCAAAGAATTCCGTCGCCAAGAAGATCGACCGTTGATTGCAACCGTTGATGGAGCGAGGGCGATGCGAAATTACCTGACCACGTCTGGCGCTTTCGCCGCCGCCCCGCCCAATCCGCCGGATGCGCCGCCGCACCCCAACCCGGTGCACGGCACGCCGCCCATGACGGATCCGGAAGATACCCCGACTCCCCTCCACAGACCCTCCGATGGAGAGCCGGTGCAGGAGCCGGTCGAGCCGGATACCCTCTAAGGTGTGCTGATAGCGACGCGCCCCGCAGGCCACCGCCTGAAAACGGTGACCTTCAGGCCCGCTGAGGAACTGCTTGCGAGCAGCGCCCCGGCGGGCCTCCTCACGTTCAACTCCCGCATGCCGTCTATGCGAGTCTCTGAAGAATCATGCGGGCTGACTGGCCTTGGGCTCACTGCCGCCCGCGGGTGCGGGGGCAGGATTGTTGGGCTCATCCGGCACCGTCAGATGCGACGTGCATTGCGGACAACGGCAAGCCTTGATTGGGATGATGCTGCGGCAGTAAGGGCACTTCTTCTCGGTAGGCTCGCCCGGTGGCGGTGGCGGCTCCTGGAAATGGGCGTCCATCTGCGCCTCGGCCTTGCTCATCAGGCGGCTCACGATGAACATCGCCAGGCCCACCAGCATGAAGGCCAGCATCGCATTGATGAACATGCCGTAGTTCAAGGTGACCGCACCGGCCGCCTTGGCCTGGGCCAGTGTCAGATAAGGGCCCGCCACGCTCGGCCCTTCCCGAAGCACCACGAAGAAGTCCTTGAAATCGGTGCGCCCCATCAGCAGGCCCACGGGCGGCATGATGATGTCGTCCACCAGGCTGCGCGCGATCGTCGTGAAGGCCGCGCCCACCGTGAAGCCCACAGCCAGATCCACCAGGTTGCCGCGGGTCACGAACTTGCGAAAATCTCTCCAGAAATGCATGGCGATGTCATGAGAACAATGTTCACCGCATTGCACCGTCTTTACGCCCACGCCGCTGTCGGCCTGGGCCGATGCCCGATGTAGGCATCGGCCGTCAAACCCTTTCTCTCTCACACGCAGTAGAACCATGAGCACCCATCCCGCCCTGCCCCCTCTGAGCCAGGCCCAGATCGTCAAGCACCTGCACCGCGCCAACGAGGTCGCTCGCCGCGCCATGGGTCTGGGCAAGCACCCCTTCGGCGCCATCCTGGTCGGGCCCGATGGAGAGACCGTGCTAGCCGAGCAGGGCAATGTCGACACCGTGAACCACGCCGAATCCGTGCTGGCCCGCACCGCAGCACTGAACTTCAGCCCCGAGGTGCTGTGGCAGTGCACGCTGGTGACCACCGCCGAGCCTTGCGTGATGTGCGCCGGCACGCAGTACTGGGCCAACATCGGCCGCGTGGTCTACGGCATGACCGAGCACCGCCTGCTGGAGCTCACCGGCAACGCCGAAGAGAACCCGACGATGAGCCTGCCCTGCCGCGAGGTGTTCGCGCGCGGCCAGAAGCCCATCGAGGTCATCGGTCCCGTGCCCGAGGTCGAAGAAGCCATGGCCGCCCTGCATAAAGGCTTCTGGCAATCCTGAACTCAGCCATCCTGAACGTTTAAACGCTGGCGTGCAGTCCTGATTACCCATTGGGAATCCCCTGTCTGCACGCGGCGCTAGGCGCGCGGCACAATCGTCCGCATGACCAAGACAGCCGCGCCCTACATCCCCCAGATCCGCCTGTACCAGCAATGGCTGGAGAAGCACCGCGGACTGCGCTTTGACGACTTCGAGGCGCTGTGGCGCTGGTCGGTCGATGAGCCCGAGGCCTTCTGGATGAGCCTGTGGGAACACGATGCGATCGACTCGCCCGTACCGCCCACCATCGCGCTGGAAGACGCCGCTATGCCTGGAGCCAAGTGGTTCCCTGGCACGCAGGTGAACTACGCACAGCGCGTGCTGCGACATGCCGAGGCAGCCCACCGTGCAGGCCAGCCCTCCATCATCAGCGACAACGAACTCGGTGAAGCGCGCGAGCTGTCGTGGCCCGATTTGCAGCGCCAGGTGGCGTCCTTCGCGCTCACCCTGCGTGAGCTGGGCGTGGGCCGTGGCGACCGCGTGGCCGCCTACCTGCCCAACGTGCCCGAAACCATCGTGGCCTTCCTGGCCTGCGCCAGCATCGGCGCCATCTGGAGCGTGTGCGCACCGGACATGGGCGCCCAGGCCGTGACCGACCGCTTCCAGCAGATCGCACCGAAGGTGCTGATCGCGGCCGATGGCGTCTACTACGCCGGCAAGTCCATCGACCGGGCCGACACCGTGGCCGCCTTGCGCGCGGCCTTGCCCACGGTCGAGAAGCTCATCGTGCTGCAATCGGCCCACTCGCGCGGCATGCCCCTGGCCGGCATGATCGACCTGACCTACGCTCAGGCCACCGCCCGCGACGACGAGGCCACGCGCACCTTCCAACCCGAATGGCTGCCCTTCGACCATCCGCTGTGGGTGGTCTACTCCAGCGGCACCACCGGCCTGCCCAAGCCGCTGGTGCACGGCCACGGCGGCATCATCACGATCGTGGCGGCCATCGGCAAGCACAACGACATCGGCCCCAGCTACGCGCCCAACAGCTTCGGCGAGCGCTTCCACTGGTACAGCTCCACCGGCTGGATCATGTGGAACACGCAAGTGGCTGGCCTGCTCGATGGCGCCACCATATGCCTGTTCGATGGCAGCCCCGGCGGCAGCAAGGAAGCGCCTGATTGGACGGTGCTGTGGCGCTTCGCCGCGCGCCATCAGGTGACTTACTTCGGCGCGGGCGCGGCCTTCTATGCCAACTGCATGAAGGCCGGTGTAGACATCGCCGCGTGCGGCGACCTGACGCGCATCCGCGCACTCGGCTCCACCGGCTCGCCCTTGTCGGAAGACGTGCAGCGCTGGGGCACCGAACAGTTCGAACGCATCGGCACGCCCGGCATCTGGTGGAACAACCTCTCGGGCGGCACCGACTTCGCAGGCATCTTCGTGGGCGGCCACCGCGAACTGCCCAACGAGCCTGGCGTGATGCAGTGCCGCGCGATCGGCCATGCCGTCGAAGCCTGGAACGAGCAAGGCCAGGCCGTCACTGGCGAGGTGGGCGAGCTGGTCTGCAGCAAACCCGTGCCCTCGATGCCCCTGTTCTTCTGGGGCGACCAGGGCAATGCACGCTACCTGTCGAGCTACTTCGATGTCTACCCCGGCGTCTGGCGCCATGGTGACTGGATCAAGGTGAACGACGATGGCAGCTGCGTCATCTATGGCCGAAGCGACGCCACCATCAACCGCCACGGTCTGCGCATGGGCACCAGCGAGATCTACGCGGCAGTCGAGGCCCTGCCAGAGGTGCTGGATTCGATGGTGATCGACCTGGAATACCTGGGGCGCGCCAGCCGCATGGTGCTGTTCGTGGTGTTGCGCGAAGGCTTCACACTCGATGCGGCCCTCACCGCCCGCATCCAGGGCGCGATCAAAACGGCGTTGTCGCCGCGCTTCATCCCTGACGACATCCTGCAGGCGCCCGAGATCCCGCGCACCTTATCGGGCAAGAAGCAGGAGGTGCCGATCAAGAAGCTCTTCCTGGGCCAACCCATCGACAAGGTGGTCAACCGCGAGGCCATGGCCAACCCTCAATGCGTGCCGTGGTACGTGGCCCAGGCCGAAGCTGACGCATGAGGTTGACGACATTGTTGTTGCGGCGCAGCACCAACTGTTGGGTATTACCGGTTTGGCCATGCCATTGGCCGAGGCTGATGTAACGGGGCCAGTTTCCTGCTTGCCGCGTGCCTGGTTTCGGTACAGTGTGACGCAAACCCATAGCCCAGATTCATGCTCGCAAGCCACGAATTGATGTCGGAATTGCGTGCCGCTGCGGATGTGCTGTCCAGCCTTGAGGGGCTGCCCAGGTATCGCCAGTTGGTCGCCGAAGCGCTGCACAAGCGCTTTCAGTGTTCCATGGCCAGTCTGTGGGTGCTCAAGGATGGCCAGAACGGCCGCTATCTGCTGTGCGTGGCTGCCTTCTCGGAAGACCCCACCCTCTCAGCTACCGGTGTCGAGTTGCATGAGGCCGATTTCCAGGCCTACTTCGATGCCTTGATCAACGCCAAGGTCTACAGCTCACCCAAGGCTCAGGAAGACCCAAACCTGGCCGGTCTGCGGGACAGCTACCTGATTCCACAGGGCGTGCAGGCCCTGCTGGATGTGGCCTTCCAGATCAACGGCCAGCCGTTGGGCGTGTTGTGCTTGGAACAGCGCGACACGCCCCGCATCTGGAGCAAGCTCGACGAGGTCGATCTGCGCACGGCGGCCTCCGTCATCGGCATCAGCATCGCGCGTTACCGCAACGCCGAGCAGCACAGTTCGGTGGCCTGAGCCGCCTGATTCACACCTGAATCAGACCTGGTGCAAAG
>CALAKR010000472.1 GCA_937923225.1 uncultured Aquabacterium sp.
TCGCGGCCAGGCACCCGCAACATGCCGGCAGCGTCGCCTTCCTGATCACCAGCGATGAAGAAGGCCCCTCGGTCGACGGCACCGTGAAGGTCTGTGAATGGCTGCAGCAACAGGGCGAGCGCATCGACTGCTGCATCGTCGGCGAGCCCACCTCGGTCAAGTCACTTGGTGACATGATCAAGAACGGCCGCCGTGGCTCGCTCTCGGGCAAGCTGCGTATCAAGGGCGTGCAGGGCCACATCGCCTACCCGCATCTGGCGCGCAACCCCATCCACCAGGCCGCGCCGGCGCTGGCCGAACTGGTCGCCATCGAGTGGGACCAAGGCAACGACCACTTCCCGCCCACCAGCTGGCAGATGTCCAACATCCATGCGGGTACCGGCGCCAACAACGTGATCCCGGGCGAGCTGGTCATCGACTTCAACTTCCGCTTCTCGACCGAATCGACGCCTGAAGGGCTGAAGGCCCGCGTGCATGAACTGCTCGATCGACACGGTCTGGAATACACGATCGACTGGGTGCTGGGCGGCCGCCCCTTCCTCACCCGCCCCGGCAGCCTGATCGAGGCCCTGTCCGGCGCCATCCAGCAGACCACCGGCATCGCCACCGAGCTGTCCACCACGGGCGGTACCTCTGATGGCCGCTTCATCGCCCAGATCTGCCCGCAGGTGGTCGAGTTCGGCCCCGTCAACGCCAGCATCCACAAGATCAACGAGCACGTGGCCGTGGACGCCATCGAGCCGCTCAAGGACATCTACCTGCGCACCCTGGAAAGACTGCTGACGTGAGCACGCCCCACACGGTTCTTGAACTGATTGAAGCCAGCGCCGCCCGCCTCACCGAGGCGGGTGTTGCTTTCGGGCATGGCACGGCCACCGCCTTTGATGAGGCCGCCTGGCTGGTGCTGTGGTCCCTGGGCCTGCCTCTGGACGACCTGGATGGCGCCGCCGCGCAGCCCATCTCAGACGAGGCGACGCAAAAGGCACAGGCCCTGATCGAACAGCGCATCACCACCCGCCAGCCCGCCGCCTACCTGACCCAGGAAGCCTGGCTGCAAGGCGTGCCCTTCTACGTGGACAAGCGCGCCATCGTGCCGCGCTCCTTCATCGCCGAGGTGCTGGCCGACGGCAGCATCGACCACTGGCTGAGCGATCGCACCCACCGCGTGCTCGACTTGTGCACCGGCAACGGCAGCCTGGCTGTGCTGGCTGCCCTGGCCTTCCCCGAGGTGATCGTCGATGCCATCGACCTCAGCCCTGATGCCCTGGCCGTGGCCCGCATCAATGTCGACAAGCACGATCTGGCCAAGCGCATCACCCTGATCGAAGGCGATGGCCTGCAACCCGCCCGCGGCCCCTACGACCTGATCCTGTGCAACCCGCCCTACGTCAACGCGCGCTCCATGGCCGCGCTGCCGGCTGAATACCAGGCCGAGCCGGCCATGGCCCTGGGCTCGGGCGAAGACGGCATGGACTTCTGCCGCGCCCTCATCACCGCCCTCAAGGCCGCGCCCGCGCAGTACCTCAGCGATGAGGGCGTGCTGATCCTGGAGATCGGCAACGAGCGCGAGCACTTCGAACAAGCTTTCCCCGACCTGCCGGTGGTGTGGCTCGATACCACCTCGGGCGCCGACCAGCTGCTGCTGATCACCCGCGACGCCCTGGACGTCTGATTCCTCTTTCCCATGATCACCCTGAAGAACATCACGCTGCGCCGCGGCACCAAGGTCGTGCTCCAAGGCGCCAGCGCCACGCTGCACGGCGGTGAAAAGGTCGGCCTGATCGGCCGCAACGGCGCCGGCAAGTCGTCGCTCTTCTCGCTGCTGACCGGCCGCCTGCAACTGGACGGCGGCGACATCGAGATCCCGCCGAGCTGGCTGGCCCCCGGCGGCATGGCCGAGGTCGCACAGAACATGCCCGAGACGGACGACTCCGCCACCGACTTCGTGCTGCAGGGCGACACCCGCCTGATGATGGCCCGCCAGGCCGTGGCCGATGCCGAAGCCAGCGACGACGGCCACGCCATGGGCGAAGCCTATGCCGCCCTGGCCGATGCCGGCGATTTCGATGCGCCCGCCCGCGCGCAGGCCTTGCTGATGGGCCTGGGCTTCAAGGGCCCGCAGCTCGAAGCGCCCGTCAACAGCTTCTCCGGCGGCTGGCGCATGCGCCTGCAACTGGCGCGCGCGCTGATGTGCCCCTCGCAACTGCTGCTGCTTGACGAACCCACCAACCACCTGGACCTGGACGCCCTGGTCTGGCTGGAGGCCTGGCTGCAGCGCTACGAAGGCACGATGATCGTGATCAGCCATGACCGCGAGTTCCTCGACGCCGTCACCAAGGTCACCCTGCACCTGGACGAGACCAAGCTCACCCGCTACACCGGCGGCTACACCGCCTTCGAGTTCATGCGTGCCGAGCGCATGAGCCAGCAGGCCGCGGCCTACGCCAAGCAGCAGGACCGCATCGCCCACCTCAACAAGTTCATCGCCCGCTTCAAGGCCAAGGCCTCCAAGGCCAAGCAGGCGCAGAGCCGCGTCAAGGCGCTGGAGCGCATGGAAAAGCTCGGGCCCGTGCTCACGGCCGCCGATTTCGAGTTCGAATTCCGCGAACCCGAAAGCCTGCCCAACCCCATGCTCGCCCTGCGCGACCTGGACTGCGGCTACCGCAACGACGATGGCGACATCACCATCGTGAAGGGCATCAACCGCTCGGTGATGCCCGGCCAGCGCATCGGCATCCTGGGCGCCAACGGCCAGGGCAAGTCCACGCTGGTGAAGACGCTGGCGCACATGCAACCGCCCATCGCCGGCACCATCACCGAAGGCAAAGGCCTGAGCATCGGCTACTTCGCCCAGCAAGAGCTGGACGTGCTGCAGCTCGACAGCGGCCCGCTGCTGCACATGATCCGCCTGGCCAAGCAGGTCAGCCCGCAAGCGCGTGAGCAGGAGCTGAGAGATTTCCTCGGCCGCTTCCGTTTCGTCGGCGACATGGTCAACCAGCCCGTCGGCCAGATGAGCGGCGGCGAGAAGGCCCGTCTGGTGCTGGCCCTGATCGTGTGGCAGCGCCCCAACCTGCTGCTCCTCGACGAACCCACCAACCACCTGGACCTCACCACGCGCGAGGCCCTCAGCATGGCGCTCAACGGCTTCGAAGGCACCGTGATGCTGGTCAGCCATGACCGCGCCCTGCTGCGCGAGGTCTGCGACGAGTTCTGGCTGGTCACCAAGGGCGGCGTCAGCGAGTTCGATGGCGATCTGGACGACTACCAGAAGTGGCTGCTGGAGCAGTCCCGACTGCAGGCGGCTGAAATGAAGGCCGCCGCCAAGCAGGCTGCGGCAGCACCGGCACCTGCGCCCGTGGCAGCGCCCGTTGCGGCCCCCGTGGCAGCCCCTGCCCCTTCGCCGGCCGCGTCGTCCGGCAACCGCAAGGAAGAGCGCAAGGCCCAAGCGGAGGCCAACCAGAAGCTGGCGGCGCAGACCAAGCCTATCAAGCAGGAACTGGCCAAGGTGGAGCAACGCCTGGGCTCGGCCAGCGAAGAAAGAGACCGGATTGGTGAGGCTTTGGCCGATCCGGCCCTCGGCTCCAACGAGCGTGTCGATCTAGGCCGCAAACTCAAGGAGTTGGGCGACGAAATCGACGAGTTGGAAGCCAAATGGCTGAACTTAAGCGAATCTCTGCAACTGTTGCAACAAGGGTGATGGATCACCGGAACCTCAAAAAACCGTGTTAACCCTTTGATTTCGGCCAGTTTTATGGGTTGACGCCCTGTAGGATCTCCCCTACGCTTGCGCCCCATGCGTTTCATGTTCTGGTGGACAGCACGCCGCGCTCAGCAGTCGCTCGCGGCCCAGGCTGTTTCTTTGTCGTTGGCATCCCTGCTGGCCGTCACCGGTCTGGTGGCGGGCGCACGCGACGCTAGCGCCCAGGCCTTGCCTGCCGCCACGGGTGCCAGTGCACCGGAGGCTCAGGCCCCGGCCACGTCTGCAGACACTTCCGACCCAGTCTCCCGCTTCCTGGCCGACAAGGGCCTGCTCAACACCCGCCCGGTCACCGAGCTGGCCCAGCAGGTGCGCGACAAGGCCACCGATCTGGCCTCTGACCTGGTCATTTCGGCCATGGACTTCCTGGGCGTGCCCTACCGCCGTGGTGGTGACTCCAAGAGCGAAGGCTTCGATTGCAGCGGCTTCACCCGCCATGTGTTCGAGCGCAGCATTGGCATGGTTCTGCCGCGCCGTGCTGCCGAGCAAGCCACCATGCCCGGCATGGAGCAGGTCAAGCAGGCCGAACTCAAGCCGGGCGATCTGGTGTTCTTCAACACCCTGCGCCACACCTTCTCGCACGTTGGCATCTACATCGGCGACAACAAATTCATCCACTCGCCCCGCGCGGGAGGCGCCGTGCGCATCGAAGACATGCGCGTGGCTTACTGGCAGCAGCGTTTCGACGGCGCCCGCCGTGTTCCCACGTTGACTGCCGCGCCCGTCACCACCAATGCCTTGCTGCAACGCAGCAAGGCCGGCAACCGCGCTGACACTGCGCCCTGACCGCCCAGCCGGCGCCTTGCGCGCCCTGCCAGGCCGGGCCAATCAGGCAGCCAACTCTACACGACACACATGGGCTTCAAGCCGCTTGCGCCATCTGGCCTGGCAAGTTGAGCCACAATCCTGTCCATGCGAGAGGCACGGTTCATTCCCCTGAAACAGGAAGCCCCCCCTGTTGGGGCGGGCACGGTACACGCACTGCCGCCGGCCTCTGCAGCCATGCGCCCAGACGCCAACGGCGCCCCGGTGCTCGACACCCTGCAGCGCCCCCTGCATGATCTGCGCATCTCCGTGACCGACCGCTGCAACTTCCGCTGCGGTTACTGCATGCCGCGCAGCGTGTTCGGGCCGGGCCACCGCTTCCTGCCGCACCAGGCCCTGCTCAGCTTCGAAGAGATCGCCCGCACCAGCCGGCTCATGGTGTCCATGGGCGTGCGCAAGCTCAGGCTTACCGGCGGCGAGCCCTTGATGCGCAAGAACCTCGACCAGTTGGTCGCCATGCTCGCGCCCTTGCAGACACCGGATGGGCACTCTGTCGAGTTGACGCTCACGACCAACGCCTCCTTGCTGGCTGACAAGGCCGCGGCCCTCAAGGCCGCAGGCCTGCACCGCGTCACCATCAGCCTGGATGCGCTGGACGACGCCATCTTTCAGCGGATGAACGACGCCAACGTCTCCGTACGGCAGGTCCTGACCG